>JAYVNB010000289.1:0-3398 GCA_043759365.1 Bacteriovoracaceae bacterium
ACATCGATCACGCACTTTCGGTCGAGGTCGCAAAGCACCGATGCGTAGTCGTGACCACGACCAAAACTTTTCTCATCGATTCCGAGATACCGAATCGCCTCGAACTCGCGTCCCTCCAGCCCGCGCTTCACGGCTTGGACTTTGGACCTGACCGCTTCAAGCACGCCGATCGTAAACTCCTCGAACATAGCGGTGAACCGGCTCTGGTCCTCAGCCCACGGTACGCGAACCTGATGCACGCCGTGCTCAAGGCAGCTCAGACGCGGTACCGCGCACTCGACAAACGTCTTCCACTGCATCGTGTTCAGATGCCGTCAGCGTCTGGGTCTCGAGTCATATCCCGAAGCGACGGTCTCGCATTTGGGACATTAAAGAGGCTGACTGACTACGTACTCGACTCGCACTGTGATCTCGCCGAGCACTGCCGGTGGGACGGGAGGGAGCACATCGACTGCGCTCACGCGCCAGGAAGAATCCAGACCGAGAAGAAGCTGATATAGGTCGACATCGCGCATACCCGCGATCTTTGCCTGCACGGCTCCGATCTCACAAGCAGGAGCGTTATGCGCCCCGCGGCTTGATCATCCGTTGCGCTTTACCCACTCGAAAGCCTGAAGAGCCAAAATACACGGTGGATCAAAGGAGATCCTTTTCGGCCAGCGGGAGTGCCGGCTTCCTATTGAAGCTGCGCCCCCATGCGTGCGGGTCCTAGAGCATACTCGAGACCGGACTGCCTCGAGTCCATCAAAATCGCTAAACTGAAGGACGCCTCGGATCGCGGTACTCCAAGTGTCGAGACCGAAGTGCTCCTGTGGGTCACCCGGAAGTCAGTTACCGGTTTTGTTGGCGGCCCAGGTGTCGCTCCAAGAAAGCGCGCGTTTTGTTCAGGGAGTCCATTCCAGCCCATGCGTTTGCGACGGGCGCACCTCCTAAATCAATCCATTCTTGGGTCTTAGGGTGAAAGAAGTACCGCTCAGGAGCAGGATCGCCAGGAAAACAGAACATATGGCCTGCTGCCGAATAAACGTGGAACTCATTCTCGTAAGGATGAGCCGATTGCTTCAGTCGTTCTTGAGCTTTCCTCACGAAAAGTGCCGCGGGCCAGATCTGGTCGTCCTCTCCTGCGGTCAAAAGCACAGGCCCCTGGATCCGCTCGAGTGGAATCTCAACGTCGGGTCCCGATTGCTCGAGCGCTTTCAAGAACGCAGGAACCGATAAGCAGACTGTTTTACCATCAGGTTCAGCACGACGCTCGAACCGGTCTTCGGCACAAACGAGGTACGGCAGCGCTTTTCCTTTCCAAGTCCAGGCCGGAGCGCTCCCAGGATGAGTGGGATCGTTTGCGTCCCAGCAGACATGGCTTGGCGTCTTCGCAACCACGGCTCGGATGGCAGGAAAGGTCGCACCCAGAAGGAGCGCCAGTTCTCCTCCACGAGATCCGCCGATCACTCCGATCCGGTTCGGGTCGACTTCTTTACGGGACTGCAAGTACTCAAGCGCTCGGCCAAAATACTCTAAAGGGATCTCCCGAAGATGCTCCGGAAGGCCTTCCGCTCCAAAATAGGCGAGAGCCAAGGCTACATACCCCTGAGATGCCCACAATCGTGCCGAAGCGGTCCGGAGTCCACCTTCGGAGCCACCGAGCGTTATCACGCACGCTCGCGGGCCTGCTCCGGGCGAAGTAAAAAGGACTCCATGAATTCCGCTCTCCCGAATCACCTCACTTTTAATATCGGGCGCCCCCTCGAGACGAAAGAATGACGTGGTGGCATGCGTGCTACCGACAGAACCTACAGAGAACCGCACTTCACCTTCCTCGAGCGGACTAGTGCCGGATCCCGGAGCAGCCGGTTTCGAACTCCAGAAAAGGCCCCAATAATCAACGCCGGCATAGTCACCCCGTACTGGAGCGTCCTTCGAGAGGTCCACCTCGCCAGAAGCGGAAGTACGAAAGGCAGCCTCTCCGTGAAAGCGGATTCCAGAAAGCTCCTGCTCGCAATAGATGACCACCTCCGTGCCGGGAGCCACGCCACTCACTTTGACCTCCACTACCTCTGCGGGGAGAGCATGTCGTTGCGACAAAGTAATCTTTAGGGAGCCATTATTCATTGAACTCATTATTAAGCACTTGATTTAACTCGATGGGTGAAGTTTTCCCAGAAACTTCCAGAAAGCACGAGTAGCGGGTTAATTCAGTATTCCATCCCATAGCGGTAAGCTTCTGGATCAAGACGGACGAGCGGTCCTAGTGTCCCAGTCGGGTTCTGCGCAGCCGGTCTCGGCATCCGGGTGCCGGGCTCAACAAAGACTACTTTTGAGGTGAGAGTCCCGCCCCGGCCAGTAGACCCGCAACACCGAGCACTTGCCCCATCCTCGCCGCTCTCCGAGTGCGGACATTATCCCGCTCGATCATGGCCATGTCGTCCTAGAGTCCTGCCGAGCTGCGAGCGCAGCGCCGGCCGACCCGCAGAGCTTCCCGAAAAAACGCGCGACTGAGAGAGGGCGATGACGTCACGATCCGAGGGGCTTTTGGCTGATATAGGAAGAGATAACATAAAATCCGACTCGATCTATTGTGATTTTTTTGTTTTGAAAGTGAAGGGATAATCTACTTCGACTGACGCGCCCACCGGCTTCGGGAACTCAATTTTTTCCATTTTTTTCAGAATGCAATCATCAAGACCGGGATTGTTTGTCGTAGTCGACTTAATTATCGCCTGAGTTACTGCGCCATCACGACCAATAGAAAAATGGATACGTACCGTGCCATCAACTGATGAATTACGCTGAAGTGCGGCTTCTTGGCAGTATTTAACAGAAGACATATTTTTATGAATTGCAGCGCCTACTTGAGTTTTGGTCAAACCTTGAACTCCATCCGAAGCACCAAACCCTCGAATGCTGCAAAAACTTGCCATCGCCGCGCACAAACCGATTATTTTTTTATTAGCTTTCATGGTTTCTCCGATTTTATAAAAATATCACGGACTCCGTTTGCCGTAAACGTATGGCCAACATAGACGGGCGAAATCCCAATCCTTCCGAAGTTGCTGAAACTGGACAACGTTCCTCGTGAAACGGTCACCGGGTGAAAGTCGATATTCGCTTGAAACGCGACCCTTAAGATCCGGGGCGAACCCAGGGGGGCGCTATCACGGCCATCCGGGTCCGAATGAACGGGAGTCGGGTCAAGGATCCGTGGGACGATCCCCCTCTCGACTCGTTAGTGAAGCTCACCGGACGAAATCACGTGCCTTGATTTTCAAACTCCCGCGCCTGACCTCTCGAGCCGGCGACGCTCTCTCTAAGAGGCCGTTTGAAAAGCTCATGAGAGGGCCAGCCTGCGCAGCATGAGTCGGGTCATAGCGATAAAAATGATGGCCTCGCTCGTGCTTCGC
>JAYVNB010000290.1:0-3385 GCA_043759365.1 Bacteriovoracaceae bacterium
GTTCCTGGAGAAGGGTTTCCAGACCATCCCCGAATCCTGAAGTGCGGTCCACTGACGGGCGCTTCGGTTCTTGAGGTTTTGAGTCTCAGCCAAGGACTCCTCCTCTGCTCGAAGTACGAGGGCCTGCCGCTCGTCGTCCTCGAGGCTTTAGGGGAAGGCGTGCCGGTGATTTGCTCGCCAGCCGGTGGATTGACCACGCTCCCTGCTGACCTGGCGGGTCTGAAATTGCTTGAGCTAAGTCTCCCAATCTGGTCAACCGCAGTGGCGAGTCAGCCCCTGCAGGATCGGAGAGTGAGTCGTGCCGAGAGCCAGTCGCAGAACCGAAGTTTGCTCCTCACTTGGAGACAGGTCACCGAAAAGGCGGTGGCAGCCGTAGAAGAATTTTCGAGGGTGAGGCGCCGGCCGAATTGAAAGGCATCTTGCCACGGCTTTGACCCGTTCCGTGAGGGATCCGCGAGGACTACGCGATGGATACGCGGTAGATATTGGATCGATTTTGTCGTAGCCAGTAACCTTATGCTCCAGTCTCGTCTGATCAGGGCCGTCCTCTTGTCGCTCCTCTTGATGGCGATCGCTGCTTTGGCTCATTTTCCGCTGATTCGGGGCGGCTTGGATGCGTTGAATGCGGATTATGCCCCGGTTTGGACATTCGCCGACGAACTGAGGACGGGCAAGCTCAGCGCCTTCGTTTTCAACATGCACTACGCGGGCGTGGTGCTGACGTGCGCGAGGGCCGCTTGGCTGGGACTGTTCGCGGCGTTTGTTCCCGAGCCAGACGCGCTTTGGACGGGCAATCTTGTCTTCAGTTACGCCTTGGTCCCAGGCCTGATGGCTCTGGCAGCTTTTTGGTGCGCCCGAGGCTACGCGAACCGCACCGCCGCCTGGGTGGTCGGATTGATGGTCGCCATCGGATTTCCGTCCTTTGATGGGCATCTCAACAACGACGTCTATTCCGCGAATTTCATTTTCGGCGTCTGGGTGCTCGGGCTTCGGGCCAGGATTAGGAACCCCTGGTCCTCCGAACTCTCGCCGATGAGGTTTTGGTTCGCGGCCGTTTTGACGGGGCTGATGATTTACAATTCTCGGGTCTGCTTGATTCCGGCGCTGGTGCTTTGGATGCCACCGCTTTCGGTCGTCCGCACGGAGATCGAAGCTCTGCGTCCCAAGAGCCGCTTCGCCCGGATCCTGATGGTATCGGCGGGGTGGCTAGTCGGTTTGTTTTTGTATTTGGAAGTGTTCGGGGCCGATCTGGGCATGTTCTTCGGGAGAAGGGTCAAGATCCATGGAACGCCCAATCTCAAGATCGCGCTGGTCCTGGCAGGGTGGGTTTGGCTGGCTCAAGGCGGAGTTCGGAAACTCGGCCCCTACTGGGAAAAGCTCGCGCTTTTCGGTTTCGGGGTCACTGTGGGGTTTGCTCCGGAGTTGATCCATCGCTTGCTTTGGAGCGGTCCTGTCCCGGAAGGCACTGAGCAGACCCGTTCGATTTCGGAGGGAGTTGCGGTACTGGGGCAGGTCCCTTCCAGTTTCCATGAGATCGTCGCAGTGGCAGGGAGCGGCTGGGGCCTATTTTCCGTCCTGCTTTGGTTGGTTCCGATCGGATTCGTCTGTGATGAGTTTCTCCGAAAAAAGAACGTCCGATGGGAGTCGGCCTTTGTCTGCCTAGTTCTCTGCATTGCGGCTTTTTGCCGGGTCCGCAACTACGCGGGGGTGACTTCGAGGTATCTGTTTCCTTTAGTCCCCGTCCTCGTCGCTGGAGCTTCGGCGATGGTGTCCTGGACCCTGAGTCAGCGGCGCTTTTGGCTGATTGCCGGCTGGGCGGGAGTCGCGATCCACTCAGCCGATCTCGTGTGGAACCGGCGCGAGTTCACGCGAGCCGTGGTTCAGACCGGATTTTGGGCAAAAACTCGCGAGATCGCGGATACCTTCAAGGCCGTCGGAGTGCCGGTCGTCGCTACGGATGACTACTGGCGAAGCAACGAGCTCTCGGTTGCGTCCCGAATGGATCCCGTTTTTTTTGTCGCGACACCGGTCCCGGGCCTGATCCATCCTTCGGCTCCGCTGTTGATGAAGTCGAGCCTGACCGCGGGTTTTCTGCTCAGGTCTGAGCTCGCACCGAATTCTGAGTATTCCGCCCAGAACGTTCTCTGGGAGCTGACTCCGCTGAAGAAGTTGGACGGACGGTT
Source organism: Bacteriovoracaceae bacterium (assembly GCA_043759365.1). Taxonomy (GTDB): domain Bacteria; phylum Bdellovibrionota; class UBA1018; order UBA1018; family UBA1018; genus JAYVNB01. The sequence goes on from JAYVNB010000290.1 coordinate 2,184, forward strand.
TCTCTACCTGGGCCACCGGAAATCGTCTTTGCCCGCCCCCCGAGGAGCCGGAGGATGACGCGTCCCCCTGTCGAACTCTTCATCCTCCACTACAACGGCGGGGAGATTTTCAAGCGCACGCTCCGAAGCCTGCAAGCCCAGACCTACCCCCATTGCCGGATCATTATTTCTGATAACGGATCCAAGCCCGAGTTCGAGGCCGACCTCAAGCAAATGGAGTCCTCGGGACTCGTAGTTCGGCGGCGCCGTCCCGGCAGCGGCGACTGCTATGGCCACTACAATCTCTGCATCCCCGAAGTCACGGCTCCCTATGTGATGTTTTGCCACGGCGATGATTTGTACTCGCCCGACATGGTCACCCAGCAAGTGGCGCTGCTCGAATCTCACCCTGAGCTCGACGCGGTTCTGACCGGCGGAAACGCCATCGGCAGCGAGGATCAGGTTCTTTGGCCGATCGGGTTCCCCCCGCATTTGGCGACTCCAGTCCTGGACCCTTCAGCGACTTACCGAGAGATCGTCCGGCACGGAAACTCGTTTTTGATCGCTCCTTCGGCGCTTTTTCGGAGTCGTGTCTTCAAAAGTATCGGCCCCCTCCGTTCGGAGCTGATCATGTGCGGGGATTTGGAGTACTGGCTGCGGATCCTACACCGAGGCGGCGGGCTGGGGTATTTGCCAGGGCGCTTGATCGGTTACCGGATGTCGCTCGGTCAGGGGAGTGCGGTTTTTGAGCGCACTCGGACCGAGGTTTCAGAGTTCCCCCGGTTTTTAGAAGAGTACTTGAAGCTTCACCCCGTGGATCCGGAGAGCCGGCGCGCGTTTGATGCCCTCTATCGCTTGGATCAGTTTCAGGCCGATCTCAACGTCGTGGCAATGGGCGGCTCGACCGAGCGTCTCCAAGGGAGCCTGCGTTGGTTTGCGGAGCCTTTGAACCGGCCCTTTCGCCGAGGGTTCGGCATCGGGGATCGTCTCCGCCTCGCGATGAGTGCCTGGGCCCCTCGACTCGAGTCGATCGGGATGGCTCGGGCGACTGCGCGTCAAGTCATTCAGTGGACCGACCCCCGTACTTCTTTTCCTCTCCGCTGGGCGCTTCGGTTGAAACGCGGCCTCATGAAATCGGTTAAGCTCCTATCATGAGTCAAAACATCCTCGTCACGGGGGGAGTCGGTTTTATCGGCGGGCATCTCTGCCGGCGCCTCGTCGAA
>JAYVNB010000291.1:0-10461 GCA_043759365.1 Bacteriovoracaceae bacterium
CTTGTAGCTGCCGACCACCTGAAAGTTGAAGAGCTTGTCCTTGCGCTCGCCCGAGGAGCGTTTGCTGTAAGATGAACGCGAGTAGTTCAAGCCCGGGGAAACATCGAGTTTCTCGCTGAAACGCATGAAATTCGAAGCGGCCAGGGCCATTTCACCGGCGTCGTACTCCCGGCCCTGCGAGCCCGTGCTCGAAAGCTGGAGCGCGGCGGTGGGGTTGAAGTACTTCGTGCCTTGGTCGTTCTGGATCGCGAGCCGGAGCGCGCTGCCCGTGCCCGAGCGCCGCTGATCACTGTTGGGGTCGGTGGAATCCTGGTCGTACTTCACCGGATTGATCGTGAACTCAAGCGAAAGCAGGACTCGTTTCGCGGCTTCGTAACGAAGGTAAGGTCCGAAGGATCCGCCTTTGCTGTAGATGCGATAGGTCCCTGCCTTGGTCGCGGGATCGACGTCATTCTTGAACTGGAGGTCTCCTTCGAGTTTCATTCCGTAACTGAGTCGCGCGAGCGGGCTTCGCGTGACATAAAGCGAAACGACGTTGGTTGCGAATTGCGAAGCACGCGCGTCCTTGTTGAGATTGTAGTCGATTGAACCTTTGTAACTCGGAACGAACTGGAACGCCCCCAACGAGGATGATGCGTAGCCGACCCCGGCAAGCAGGGTGTTCTTGATCGTCGCTTTACCGCTGGTTTCGGCCGCACTCGTCACAGTCGATGGGATTGCAGCCACGTTGCTGTCATATCCCGTCAGAATTCCCGCGTGACCGAAGAGCTGGCCACGATCGTAGGGAGCCAAGGCTTGCTCAGTCGAAATGAAGATCTGTTGGGCTATTTTGCGACTTTCTGGATCGGAGCCCTCGGAGTCGATCGCGGCTCGCGAGGAGTTTCTCGCGTTCACGAAGTTTTGGGTGGCTCCCGACGGGTATTCCATTTTGGTGTAGGCCTGCCCTAGGTAGAAGTAAGCCGCAGGCTTCAGTTCGTTGGTTTCGGAAGCGACAACACCGTTGAAGTGGCGCTCCGCGGATTGCCACTCCCCTGAATTGAAAGCCGCCATCCCGAGATACATGTGGCAAACACCGGGATTGAAGTTCTGTTCAAGCGCCGATTCGAAGTACCGCCTCGAAAGATCAAAGCGTTTGGTGCGCTGGAGGATCATCGCCAATTCGAACTGATAAGGCGCGAGTTCGGACTCAGGCCGCTTTTCTTTGCGCTTGTTCTGGATCAGGGCCGCGTAGACCTTGGCGGATTCTGGATCGTTTTGAGATGCCTTGAGCGAGAGCGCCTTGAGCTCGAGGAACTCACTCACTTGCGGACTCTTGAGGATCAGGGGGTCGAGGAAGCCGATGGCTTTTCGGTAGTCTTTCGCGTTGTAGGCGATGACGGCTTCCGAATACTCGGGCTCGAGCGCGTCCGGGACCTCTGCATGCGCGGCCGGCGTGGTAATCCAAATGAAAAAAAGGATCCCGAGCGAGACGCAGCTATCACTCAGTGAAAAACGACGCATGTCATAAAATCCTAGTCGTGTGACTCCCTGATTGGAATAGGTAAATCTTGTCCACTTGCTGCCGTCTGCCATGGAACCTATAATCAAGGAAGGCCATGAGAATTCGAACCGGAGGATTTCTGCAAAATCGTCGACCCTACCACCCAGGACCCTTAGCCAAGCTGGCTCTCGCTCATGGGTTGAGCGTCATCGCCCTGACGAGTCCTCTGTTCGCGGCCGAGACCGCTGGCCGAGTGGTGGGAGTGGAGGGCAAGGTTCTCTTGCGAAACGCGGATGCCGAGAAACCCGAGACTCGCATCCTCAAAGTGGGCGATATCGTCGAAAAAGGCTCGACCCTCAATACGTCGAGCGCCGCCACGGTCAAGCTTTTGATGACTGACAAGACCATCCTCGATATCGGCGCGTCGACCCTCTTCAAGGTGGATGACTACCAGCTCAAGGCGGGATCCGACCGCGTGGTGCAAATGTCGATGGACTACGGAAAAGTCAGGGCCTCCGTGAATCGTCCTGTGAGCGGCACCGGAAAATTCAACATCCGCACGAAATCTGCCACGATGGGGGTGCGGGGCACGGAATTCATCATCCAAGCCGCCATCGCCGATTCCCATGAAAAAGGACCGGAAATGAAGGAGCGCGGTCTCGCGGGATCCCCAGGCAAAGAGCCGAAAAAGAACCACGCTTCCGAGATGCAGCTCACGGTGATCCACGGCAAAGTCGCGGTCCAGACTGAAAGCTCCGTTGGCCGACCGAACCCAGAGATTGCGGTCACGGGAGGCAATCAGCTCACGACGTCGACCGCGGCACAGGGCTCAGGAGTCAAGAACGACCCCCCGAAGCTCGTCCAGCTCTCCTCGGAGCAGCTGATCTCGGTCAAACAAGATGCCAAACAGGTCGACAAGACTTTTGTCAACGCCGTGGTCGTCCTTCCGAACAAGGACGGTGGAACGAGCCAGAGTGGCGCAGCTACTTTGGCTGCGATTACTCAGGCTATTTCCCTCAATCCCTCCCCGATCCAAGTCGGCGTCCCCCTCGGCCTGCCCGGTACTTTCGGGGCCGACTTCGGTTTGAGTGGACCCTTCCATCCGATCCAGCGCTCTTTGGTCAACGTGCGGGTGGTATTCAAAAAATGAGCATGCGCCACCATCAAAGTTCGGCCCTCCTCACACTCGCTCTCCTCAGCGGATCCTGCTCGATGAAGCAGAGGGATCCGTCCTCAGTGGGACTTTGGGTGGACGTGCCCCAGGCCGCGACGTTAGGCGCGAATTCGCGCTCGTTGCAGGACGGGTTAGCCCGCGACCGCGATTGGCAATCGGCCTTCGTGACCGCACCTGGGAACGTCGACGACTTCCAGTGCTACGGTATCAACGTGATGGGTCCTGGGCTAAGTCGGTTTCAAATGTCCCCACTTCCCGCCGGAACCTCTCCCGATGTATGCAATTACGCGGGAGTCACGTCCAGCTTGGTCGGAACCAATGGAAGCTCGATCCAGCTTCAAGTCCCACCGGGCCCGGCCCGTACGATCCAGATGATCGGGATACGCTCCGACGTTCCCTGCAAGCTCGGCATGGACCTCAAGCAGTTCGAGGAACAGGTCAACCAGCAGATTCCCAACCCGACTAACTCCGCTCCCCCGATCCTGCTCCAAGAGATCGGCAGAACGACGGTCGACCTGTTCAGTGACGCATCGGTCGAGATCAACAGCAATTTCGATCAGCACAAAGGGTATCCCTTCGGTTGTGCCTCAATAGTGGCACCGGTCAATCTCGATCTGCCCCTCTACGGAGCTTGGGGCGGCGCCAGCTCAGCGTCAACGTTCGCTGGGACTGCGGTCCCGCCGACGACTTCAACGGACGCTTTCTACTCCGCCAGCAACGCTACGTGGGGCACCTCTACGTTCACGAGCTTGACCGTGGCGAACCTTTTGGGTCTCTCCAACTTCAGTTCCAACATCGAGTTTCATCCCTTTGCCCTGAATTCAGGCGATCATGGTCGTTGGGATCTCGCGTTCCAGGTTCCGTCCGGGACCCAGGTGTCCAATTACAAGCAACTGATCATCAATGTTCGGGCAGCCGGGGGTACGGACTTCTCCTGCGGAGGGTCGACCATCACCGGAAACTTCGGAGTTTCATTCAGAGCCCTCAATGGATCGAACTGGGACGCGAACGGTGCGCAGAATCCAGTCGCTACTGCTCCAGGTCCAGTCATGGCCTACTCCTACGGGTCCAACCTCGCTCCCTACGTCCGAACTTACTCGTTTGCGGGCACATTCACCGACCTGGTCATCGTCCAAGTCAGAGCCGACTTCGCTGCCCCAGGTTCCTATTGTTCAAAGGCGATGCTCTACTCAGCATCGGCCAAGCTCACTCCGTAAACCTCATCCCACCATCATCAAGCGGATCACATGCCGCTTGAGCGCTTCGATCACTTCCTTCGAGTGATCATGCCCCTTGGTTTCGAGAGTGAGCTCCACTTCGGTCTGATTGATCTGGGTCGAAGGCTCGTTGCGGTCGTGAATCGCCTGGATGATGTTGGCCTCCTGTTGCGCGATCAAGGCGGTCAATCGCGCCAGTGAACCCGGCAAGTCCGAAATCAGGACGTTGACCCGGAGCCTTCGGCCCGCGCGTATCAAGCCGCGATCGATGATCCGGGACAGGACGTTCACATCGATGTTACCGCCTCCGACCACTAAGACCACTTTCTTGCCCTTCAACTCACTTTTCAGCTGGTCCAGGACCGCGAGTGGAAGCGCACCAGCGCCTTCAGCGATCACTTTCGCTTTTTCCATCATCGCCAGAACCGCTGCAGCGATGCTCTCGTCATCGGCCTGAAGCATATGGTCCATACGCGGCGCCAGGATCTTGCGGATGGCTTCGCTCGCTTCACGCACCTTGATGCCATCGGCGAAAGTGTCGGCCCGATCGAGTTTAACCGCTTTGCCCTGCCGGATCGATTCGATCATCGAGGGGGAGCCCGCCGCTTGGCAACCGATGAGCTTGACGCTGGGACGAAGGTCTTTCATGACCAGGGCGATTCCCGCCATCAGACCGCCGCCCCCGATCGAAGAAAACACCGCGTCTACATCCGGCAACTGCTCGAGGATCTCGAGCGCGACCGTCCCCTGCCCGGCAACGACCCGTTCATCTTCGAAGGCGTGCACGTAGACAGCCCCGGTCTCTTGGCTGATCCGGATCGCGGTGGCATAGGCTTCGTCGTAGTTGTCGCCCTCAAGGAGCACTTCGGCCCCCAAGGCCCGCGTGTTTTGGATCTTCACGATCGGTGCGCTCTTGGGCATCACGATCCTGGCCTTCACTCCAAGTTTCCTCGAACCCCAGGCCACACCCTGGGCATGGTTGCCCGCGCTGGCGGCGATGACCCCGCGCTTGCGCTCATCGGCGTCCAAACAGGCGATCTTGTAGGTGGCGCCGCGGATCTTAAAGGAGCCGATCGGCTGCATATTCTCCATCTTGAGGTAGATCTCGCAGCCGTAGATCTCCGAGAGCCAAGCGTTCTGTAGCAGTGGCGAGGAGGGAAGGTAACGACTCAACACCACGCGCGCTTGCTGGATCTCCTTCAAGCCCACTTTCAGTTCCGTAGGTCTTTGTATCATGTTCCTCAAAGCCTTCCGGAAACAGGGATCAATGCCCCGTTCAACGGTTTTCCGAAGCCCTGCGTGAGGGAGAACAGGATCTCTGCGAGCTCTTCGCGCTTGACCCAGGTCGAGGGATCCGCACCCGGCATCGCCTGACGGTTTGCAGGGGTATCGATGACCGTGGGTAGAACGGCGTTGATGTTGATGTCGAATGCCTTCACTTCCTGGGAGACCGCGCCTACCAAAGCATTGAGTCCGGCCTTGGTCGCGGCATAGACGCCCATGCCGGCATCCCCATGCAGGGTCGCTCGCGAACTGATCAGGACGATGCGACCGAAGCCACGTCGCTTCATGCCCGGAAGGATTTCCCGCAAGAGGTAGAAGGAGGATTTGAGGTTGGAGTGAATGAGAAAGTCGATGTCTTCGTCCGTCGCCTGATCGATCGTCGCGTATCTAAACCCCCCCGCGCAGTGAATCAGGGCGTCGATGCCGTGGCCCATTTCCTCCGCCTGGGATACAGCTGCGCGAACTCGGGCTGAATCCGCGAGGTCGGCTTGAATCCAAAGATCAGCCGCAAGTCGCGCCTCGGTGTCCACTACGCCGTGATGCAGTCCGATGACTTGAACGCCCCCTGCCCGAAAACGCCGGGCGACCGCCTGACCGAGTGCCCCTTCGGCACCCGTAACGAGAACTGAGCGAGTGGAACGTGGAGGATGGCTTGACATGGGAAGCTCCGATTTTTCTGAAGAAAGTCCTCAGTGGATCTGGGTCGTAGGAGAAGAGGCGCCCTGGGCGGTTTCGGTCTCCATCGAAACAACTCGACTCGGAATCCTGGATCCGAGCTGGGAGCGGTTTCCGAACTGACCCAAGTTGTTGCCGCCCCAGCAGCGAACCCCCTGATCGACCAAAGCGCAGGTGTGGTCCACCCCCGCTGCAATCGCTTGAACATCCGATCCCAAGTTCTTAACAGAAACCGGCATGGGAATCTTCACGGAATTCGACCCGTCTCCCAGCTGTCCATCCCGGTTGTATCCCCAGCATTGAACGGAGGAGCCTGCCTCCATCAAAGCGCAGGTATGGTAAAAGCCCGCTGAAACGGCTCGGATGGCTCCCGGCAGCTTCACAACATCCCTCGGAACCTGGGAGTTGACCAAAGTCGTGTTTCCAAGCTGCCCGAGCCCGTTGTTGCCCCAGCACTTCATCCCGCCCGAAGCCATCACAGCACAGGAGTGATAGCCGCCCAACGCAACCATTGTGGCGCCTGAGGCGATCCCCGCGACATCACTCGGTACCAAACGATCGCTCAGACTACCGTCTCCCAGTTGACCCGTGGTGTTGTAGCCCCAACATTTCACGCCGCCCCCTTCGACGACCGCGCAAGTATGGGCCGCGCCGGCGGCGACGTGGAGCACTCCCTTCTCAAGTCCTTTGACTTGAACGGGCAATGCGCTTGGTCTGACTCGATCATTGCCGAGCTGGCCGCGACGATTGCTCCCCCAGCACTTAACTGCTCCGCCGCTGATCACCGCACAGGTGTGGTACTGGCCGGCCGCTATCTGAATCACTCCTCCGAGCATGCCGGAGACTTGGACCGGAGTGATCGAGTTCACCTGGGATCCATCCCCCAGCTGGCCATAGCGGTTGTCTCCCCAGCACTTCATCCGGCCACCTTCGAGCAAGGCGCAAGTATGGCTGTATCCGGAAACCACTTGCAGGGGATGGGTCACCACCCCCTTCACATCAGTCGGATGCCCCTGCCTGACCATGGTACCGTTACCGAGCTCGCCGTGACGGTTGTCTCCCCAGCACTTCAAGCCTCCCTTACCGGTCCAACACGTGTGCCCGAAACCCGCCGATACGCCGATGACGTTGATGCCTTTTTCGATCACAGCTGCGGGAGTCAGCGTGGTTACCGATGTCTCCATGGTCAAGCCTTTGACATCCGTCACGCGAACTGAGGTCGTACCCGGCACTTTTGGAGCAACGAAGCTGCCAGTCTGGGGATCCAAAGTGCCTGCTCCCGAAGTAATCGCAAAAGCGTAACCGCCATTCCCACCCGCTGCGATCAGATTCGTCTTGGCTCCGGGAGCTACCTGAGGCGATTGGGCGAAAAGTGAAAGAGGGAGACCGCGATGGATCTTCAAAGTCACTGTTTTCGCGATACCCGTACCGTCAGTCACAGTGATGAGGGAGCTCCCGACCGAATTCCCCGCTTCATCCGTCCCGCTGTCACGGGGTTCGATCGAATAACGCAGAGGAGGCAATCCTCCAGTCACATTGAACTCAAACTGGTCTTGACCGTCCCCTTCTTTAAGCGCCACGACCAGCTCGGGCTGGGCGATGGAAATCGCATCGCTCGTGATCCCCTCAGAATCAGTGACCCGGATCATGGCGGTCGTCGGTTGAGCGGGTGCCGTGTAGACACCCGTGGCAGCGTCGATCGTTCCGGAGCCGGCGGCGACCGTGTACTTGTAGGGCGCGGTACCCCCGCTCGCAGCGAAAGTCGCGCTCCCGTTCACCACCAAGGCCTTGGTCCGAGGTGAAATGTCGACGAGCGGGATGTACTTGATCGTTTCCTGAGCCGCCACGCATTGGCGTCTGGGGTTCGCGACCACGACTCCGAGAACACCCCCTGGAAACGCCGGCACTACGCAGGAAATATTCTCCGGGTCTTGGACCACGACATCGCCACACTCCATGCTGCCGATGAAAACGCGCGCACCGACTTCGAAGTAGCTTCCGGAAATCTTGAGATTTCTGCCCCCAAGCGCCGTGAATTTTCGAGGAAAAACCGAAGAGATCTCAGGATAGAGCCCGGGTTCCTTTGAACTGACCGGATCACAGTGCGCCGAGGGGATTTCACCGGGCAAAGGCTGGGCCTCTGCAACTTGCTCGGGTACTTGCTCGGGAGTCGATTCAGATGAACCCGCGTTTGCACCCGAGGACGCGGCAGGAGCTTCACCGAGGAGGGCGTCCACTTGAGCCGCATCTTCGCCCTGGGCGCTCGGTGACGCCGGATCGATCGGAGGGGGAGGTGGGAGAGACTCGAGAGATGAACCCTCGACGACCTCCGAACCCGCCTCAAGGGCTGGACTGGCCTCCGATTCCGAGTCCGCTCCGCTGGGCGGGGCGCTCGCACACGAGACCAATACGGGAATCATCAGCAGCAGGGCGAGAAGTCTCACAATATATAGATTCTATTTCATGCCGCCGATTCAGAAAACTGTTTACGTGGATGGGGATGAAGGATCATCACGGGGACAGAACTTTGACGGACTACCTGCCTGGAAATGCTCCCGATCAAAAGGCTTTCTATGCGGTTGCTCTGAGCCGCGATCATAATGAGGTCTACCTGCGCCTGCCGGCATGCGTGGAGGATCGATCCCGCCACCGGCCCACCCCGCTCCTCGACATGCGCCGTGATCTTGACTCCCTGATCGTGTGCCCATTCCGCCCAAGCCTCGACTTTCTTCCTGCGCTGGATCGCATCCTCCGAAAAATATGGATGCACAGGTGCCCAAGCCCCTCCCAACAAAAATACCCCGGACTGGAGGATTGGCTCGACCGGATTAGGGAGGGAGTGAAAGAGGACCAGTTCGGCACCCCAGTCCTTGGCCGTATGGACGGCGTCTCGAAACAAGGCACGTGAATGCTCGCCCAAGTCCGTGGGAAATAGAATTTTTCCGAAACCACGCCTCTGGAGTGGGACCACAGTAACTACCAGCGTGGGAATATCGCTCCTGAAGAGAAGGGTTTCCGCAAAACTACCCAGCAGCCACCTTTCCACCCCCTTTCGTCCGTGAGTCCCTACGAGGATCATGTCAGCCCTCAAGTGATGGGCTTCGCGGATCAAATGGTCGACCGCTTTGGATCTCGAAGAGCTTTCATGGGAGACCAGCCGGGGCTTCTCGATGGTCGGGACTCCCAGCTTCGCAACGATATCTTCCAAGGCGCGCGCGGCGGCCGGCTCGTACTGAGTGGCGACCAAGGGAGCGAACTCCACAGATAAGTTCAACTCGTAAGGGCTGAAAAGGTAAAGCGGGATGACCCGCGTTCCCGCATGGCTAGCCAAGATACGTACAGCCTGCAATTGACTTTCACGGAGCTGCCCGATTTCCTCGAACGGATCGATTGCCCAGACTACGGTTTGAGGTGCCATACGGGCTGTTCGTGCAGCGCTTATGCCACTTCAAAAAAATAGCATGAGGTACCCGCTTGATCCGGATCGAAATACCTCAACTCGCACTTGAAGGCAAGCCACCCACCCTCCTCTCGAAAGCCCGGCTAATCCCTCCGCTGAATCAAACTGGGATTGTCGACTCGCCTGCTTTCGTACAGAGATGCAGTGACGGCCCGTGGCAATTATTTCCAGAGCCGAGCAAAGGATAGTTTCGCTCTATGAAGAACTTGAAAGCCCGCCTCTTTGACTTTTTTCCGATCCTTCTCCCATTGGCCATAACGGTCGCCAACCCCATCACTCTCCCTGAAGCCAAGGCCGACGCAGAGCCGTTCCCCCAAACCTTGCTCACCGATTTCCAGACCTGGACTCCAGTCCTTCCCGACAATAGAACCTTTCAGAGCGTTGGGCACGGCGGCGTCACTGTACGCGCCTACTTCAATGAGCGCTCCGAAGCGGTCTACCGAAACCAAGCCCCGTTTCCTTTCCCCGAAGGGAGCATCATCGCAAAAGCCGTGGTTCCTAGCGCAGCTGTACCTACGTCCCAAGCGACTCGCGTCTACTTCATGCGAAAAATGGGCGCTGGCTACGATGAAGTTAATTCGAATTGGGCCTATGGCTTCGCGAACCGCGTGAACGGCCGCTACGATTTCGATCCAATGCAAGGAGCAGTGCAAGGCTGCATCAGTTGCCATCGTACTGAAAGGGCGAATGACTATGCCCGGACCGTGCAGATCTTCCGTCAAGAAAACCCGGCCTCTCATTAAACCAAAAAAACTCGGTGATCCAGGCCTGGAAAAAACCCATTCAGTTTAAAGTTCGATGGGCTAGGTCGCTCGGGAAGACTCCGCAGTTTCTGGGCGCGTGTTTCGGGATTCCATTCCCGTATAGCCTGCTCCGAATCCAATTGTCGTCGTCAACGAAATCTAGGGTACTCCAGGCATTAAGCGGGACTTGACGGCTCGATTCGCCACGCGGACCGTGGCGGCCACGTAATCTGGGAGCTCGGTCCCAACTTTTTGTCGGCATAGGCCTTCGGCGTCATCGGCTCGCGTTTGTGCCAGCGCTCGGTGACCAGGTAACGAAGGTACTCGGTAGGGTCGGTGCTGTTCTTCTTTGCCGTCTCCATGACCGTGTAAAGTGCAGCGGCTGTGTCTGCGCCGTTGATGGTCTGAGAGCCGAGGAAGTTTTTTCG
>JAYVNB010000292.1:0-3359 GCA_043759365.1 Bacteriovoracaceae bacterium
GCGCTGCTCCGCCCTCCCCTGAAACTCGCCGTACTTGAGGCACTCAGCCTGAAACTCCTTCCACGAAGGCGACCCCTCTCCCGCTTGATCGAAAATCCAGGCCATCCAGGCTTTACCGTGCGGGAGAAGCAGGCCGGCGCTGAAGGCGAATGGAGAGAGTTTCAGATTCTTTAAATATCCGCTGAGCGCGTAGGCGATCCGACCGATCTTCATGCCTTCTTTCCAGAGCTTCTCCGCATAGGTGCGAACCTCCCGTGGCGAGCCCTTCTCCTGCGCGAGCCTCAAGAGGAGCCAATCGTAATGCAGTCCCGCCGCGAAGGCTTTCTCCGGGTTGACCATCCGGCGGTCCTCACAAAAAGCTTCGGTCTGAAGCGCAAACTTCAGGGGAGTCTTGGTGGCGAGAGAGAACTTATCCTTGGCTTTGCGGGGCAAGGTGTCGACCGATCCCGTTCTTTGCATGCGCAGCGACGCCAAACCGTCCCTGATTTGGAATTTCCCGATCGCGGCGAGAAGCTGTTCGCTCGGAAGAGGGCGAGCCCTGAGGGGAGGTTCGCCCTTCTTGCGCACGGGAGCTTCCTCCTGCCATTTCTTCTGGCGTGCTTGCAAAAGATCCAAGCCATGGAGCAGGTGAAGCAGGGCAGGGTTGCGTTCGAGGATGTGCCCCAGGTTCTGGGAGTGGATTTTGGGATCATTCAGGGCACGGAAGTACGCTTCGAAGGTCGCGCCGGGCGTGACTGCGAAGAGATGACTCCAGAGCGCCGATGGAAACTTGCCGGGCTCCATCTCATCAGTGTAATCGCCTGCCGGGATTGTCGTCAATTCATCCAACCGCTATACTTCCTTTCGATGCCTACACTCGCCAAGGAGATCATGTCCCGCGACCTCCTCACCGCCCGCAAGGGTTCCACGGTCGAGGAGATCGTGAAACTCTTCATTCATCACCGGATCACCGGGGTCCCGGTGCTGGACGCTCGAGGCAAAATGATCGGTATCTGCTCGGAGTACGACCTGATCTGCCAGGTGGCGGAGTCCAAGAAGAAGGATTTCCAGCCGTTCCAAAAGGCCATCCGCTTCTCCCGGAAGGTCGAAGCGATCGACGAGGATGCCCCCTTGAGTCAGGTCGTTCGACGGTTCGTGGACAAGAAGTACCGGAGGCTCCCGGTGGTCGACAAAAAGGGCAAACTCGTCGGCATCATCACCCGCCGGGACCTGATGCGTGTGTTTTTCTACCAGGCCAAACTCGGGTGAGGCGCCTATGAAACTCAAGCTGAAATCCGATCGCGACGTCCACATCCTTGGAGTCATCGGCGACTTGGACGCCAAGGGATTCGCCGTCCTTCGCGCCGGCATCACCCAGCTCTTCAAGTCCGGAAAGAACAAGATCATCCTCGATCTCTCCGAGTCCAAGGTCCTTCGGCCTGAGCCCCTGCGCGAACTCACCCACCTGAATCGACTGGCCCGCGAACTTGCCGGCGAGATCCTGATCGCGGGCGCCCAACCGGATGTGGCCCAGGAGCTTCAAGAGGCCGCCGGCACCGAAGGCGTCGTCATCGTGAGTGATTTGGCGAGCGCCCTTCGCAGATTCAGACCACTCGTGCAGGCCGCGGTGCAAGAGAACGAGCCGCTCGTCATCGAAACAAGCATGGGCGCTCCCTCGCAACCGGGCACTCCCTCGCAAGCGGGCGCACGGCTCCAAGAAGAAATCCTGGCGCTCAAAAACCAGCTCAGGGAGAAGGAGAGCGGCGATCTGCCCAATCTTCGGCGCGAGAACTCCATCTTGAAGGACCAGAACACCCAACTCAAGGTGCTCCTCGAGCGCCAAGTGATCGAACGCCGATCACCTCCCGACGAGTCGGCCTACCAAGAAAAAATTCGGAACCTGGAGTCGCAGGTCGAGGAAGTCCTCCAGAAGCTCGCTCCTCCCCAGGAGGCCCGAAAACCGGGTTAACCTCGCCGCAGGATGATCCGATCGAAGGAATACTTTCCACCGCCGGCGAAAATCAAGGTGAGGAACGGAACGGCGTAAAGGAGCGCGAGCTCCTTCTTCGAATAAGGGTCGGCCGTATGGACGAAGACCACGGCCACGACCATCGTGATCAGGGGTGGAATGCAGGCGAATCGGGTCAATACCCCCAAGATCACCCCCGCGGAACAGAAAACTTCGGCGAAAACCGCGAGCGCCAACGCGACTTGGGGTCCCGTGCCGATCGGATCGGCGAAACCGGGAGCGATGGCACCGAAATGGGAGAGCTTGCCCCAGCCGTGGCCGAAGAGCAGCATCGAGCCAATACAGACGCGCAGGACGAGAAGTGCCAAATCAATCATGGATAGAATCCCCTGTCTCCTAGGGTAACCGTTAAACCAGATCAGGAAACAGGGGATTTCAAATCCACTCCCCGTTGGGGACTAGAGGCTTTCGACGAGGGCCTGGACATCCATTCGGCCGCATTTGACCTTGTTCAGCAGAATGCGGTTGGAAGTGTCGCAGAGCCGCCCCTTGAGCACTTCTCGATCGACCGAGGGGTTCACGCTCAGAGCCAGGGCCAATCCTCCCGACACTTGCGGCGTCGCCATCGAAGTGCCCGAGAGCGTCGCATAGCCCCCGCTAGGAACCGTGCTGTAGATCCGGCTTCCCGGCGCGGCGATGAACACTGACTGCGGGCCAAAGTTCGAAAACGGACTCAACTGGTCCGACTCATCAGTGCTGGCCACTGCGATCACTCCCGGGTAACTGGCTGGGTAGCTAGGAGTCGAATCATTGAAGCTCGCATCGTTGCCAGCGGCTGCCACGACCAGCACTCCCCGCTGTACGGCACGCTGGATCGCCTCGTTCAGGAGTTCCGATCGTCCTCCCCCTCCCCAAGACAGGGAGAGGATGTGAGCGCCTCGAGCCACCGCATAGTCGATCGCACGAATGGCGCCATCGGTTGCCCCGCTGCCATCGGCCCCCAGAAACTTCACCGGCAGGATCCTGACGTTCGGCGCGACTCCGGCGATTCCCTGCCCGTTCAAAGCGGCCGCGATGATTCCCGAGCAATGAGTCCCGTGCTTATTGTCATCGAAAGCGTTCGCGCGGTTGTTGAAGAAGTCCCAACCATACACATCGTCGATGTAACCGTTGCCATCATCGTCGGTCCCCGGCGTTCCTGTCAGTTCGGCCTCGTTAACTAGGATATTGGCTTTCAAATCCGGATGGGTGTAGTCGACACCGCTGTCGATGACCGCGACGATCACATCGCGGGAGCCATGGGTCGTGTGCCAGGCCGCTGGGACCTTCAAGATGCCCCGGGAGTAGTCGAGCCGATCGCCCGTAGAGATCGGAGGCGGGATAGGCGCGGGCTGGGGAGCTGGAGGAGCAG
>JAYVNB010000293.1:0-28196 GCA_043759365.1 Bacteriovoracaceae bacterium
GACCAAAGTCCCCAGGCCGCCAATCCGAGGGTGATGAAACCTACGCTCATGGCATGCTCGTGGGCCAAGCTAGACGCAGCGATGTCACGCCAAGGCCAAGTCGCCGCTTGCCAGCCATAGAGCCAGTTTTCGCGTCCTGAAAAAAACCAAGAGCTGATCCTCGGGAGCATCGGCTTCACGTCCGCGAAACGGCGAAATCCGATTTCGCGTCCCGTGCGTAAATAGGGGATGGCCATCGGCAGGAGCGCGACTGCGGCAAGTCCGCCGCCGACGAGCATGGCGCGGCCGTACTTGCGCCAAGCCTCCTGCAACTGCAAGCGAGAGTCTCTCGAGGTAGCGGCTGCGAGGAGCCACGCCCCCAAGCCGAGCGTGAGAAACCAACCCAGATAAAAACCCGCGTAGATCTGAAGGACCCAAGCGGACCAGAATGCGGCTATCCAGCCGACTGCCGACAAACGGGTTTCGCAGTGAGGCTCGATTAGCCTCATCGAGGCTAAGATGCAGATCCAGAAATACAGCTGAGGAAGCATCTGCTGGTGATTGAGCTGGGCGCCACGCGGGTTTCCGAAAGCAAAGACGAATGCCGCCAGGGAGATTGCCCGGGGATCGGCTTGGATGATCTTTTTCAGAGCCGATCGAGCTACGACAAAATTGAGGAGGAGTAAAAGTGTGATCCAGAGCTGATGGGAAGTGTCCGGAGCCGTGCCCACCCAGCGCAGTAGCCAATAGATTGGCGCCGTGCCCAACAGGATGTCCGTGTAGGCCAGTGTTCCAGAAATGGGATAGAACATTTGCGGATTCCAGAATTCCGCATTTCCACGGACCCATTGGTAACCCTGCTCCAAAATGTAGTTGTTGAGCCGGGTGTCGCCTGGATCGGTGGGCATGCGCGCGAATCCAGAAAGGAGCATGGGATAGAGGACGAGGGTGAGCCCAAGCGCGCCAAGCAGCGCAGCCCAGGCCCATTCCCGAGTTACAGGGGATGTTGAATCCATCCGACCCGTTATACAGCTCCTGGTTCAAGGCTCCTCGGACAATTTTCCGGAAGCTTCTCCTGAACGAGGTCAGTTCACTGAAGCATGCCGACTGGGAGGAGCGCTCGTGATCCGGATGTTCCGATGCGACGATACTGTCGACCAGGGTCCAGTGAAAACCGGCGAAATGTTGCTCGACGGGAAGCGAGCGACCGGCCATTTCGCTTGCCCTGCGTCAGGACTCTGTCCCCTCATTTTGCGCGACGGCGGCCTGCTAGAAGTCACGGGGTCGTGCAAAATCAAAAAGCCCGCCAGCAAGTTGCCGACGGGCTTGGTGAAGTGGGTAGGTCAGGGGCAGCGTCGTGCACAAGTCACCTCAGCCGTCCCCTCCCGAGGAGCCTATTCGCCGACGGCTCGGGGAGTGCGATGCCCGTTCCGGTGTAAGTGATCGGTGACGATCTCCTTGTGCTTGCGGATCTGACGCTCGATCTTGCCGACGGCCTCATCGATGGATTTGTAGAGGTCCTCCGTCCGGGCCTCGGAGTGGTAATCCATGCTGTTTCCGACCAAGTGGCAACGGGCCACGTGTTCGGCCTTCTCGACGCAGAAATTCCAAGTGACGTGCGTACGGCCTTGGAAGTACTTCGCGAGCTTCTCGGACTTCTCCCGGGTCACCGTTTTGATGGCTTCCGTGGGATCCATTTCCTTGAAAGCGATATCGAGATTCATGCGAGTCCTCCTCCCCTCTATCTTAGCAAAGGTTGGGCGAGGGAGCGATGGGTCTCAAATGATCTTTTTACGTTTTCCGGAGGACAAAATGCCCAACATATCGCGGTACTTCGCCACGGTGCGCCGAGCTATATCGATATTTTCGGTCCGGAGTAATTCCACGATCTTTTGGTCCGAAAGGGGATTTTTGGCATCCTCTTTGGAAACCATCTGGCGAATCTTCTCTTTGACGGCTTCCGAGGCTAAAGCGTCTGATCCGTCGGCCGAGCTGATGGACGAATTGAAGAAGTATTTCAATTCGAAGATGCCCACGGGGGTGTGAACGAACTTGTTGGTGGTCACGCGCGAGATGGTCGACTCGTGCATGCCGATATCGTTGGCCACGTCCTTGAGGATCATCGGCTTCAGGTGCTGGACGCCCTTCTCGAAGAAGTCGCGCTGCCGCTTCACAATCGCCTCGGTGACCTTGTAGATGGTCTTCTGGCGGTTGTGGATCGAGCGAATCAGCCAAACCGCGGAGCGTAGTTTGTCCTGCACGTACTCCTTGGTGACTTTGTTCTGATCCTTTTGCGCAGAGGCTAAGATGTTTTTGTAGTAAGGCGAAATGCGGAGTTTGGGCATCCCGTCTTCGTTCAAAACGATCACGAACTCGTCGGCCAACTTGTAAACGTAGATGTCCGGGGTGATGTACTGCGTATCGCTCGTGTGGAACGAGCGGCCCGGCTTAGGTTCAAACTCGAGGATCAGGCGGGTGGCATCGATCACTTTGTCCAGCGGAAGTCCCAAAGCCTTCGCGACGGCCTGGTAGTTTTTCCGCTCGAGGTCGGGGAGGTGCTGGTCGATGATCTTCTCGACCAATTCCTGGCGTGGATTCATGAAGCGCGCCTGAATCGCGAGGCATTCCTTCAAATTCCTGGAGGCGACGCCTACCGGATCGAAGTTCTGGATGATCTTGAGGACCTCTTCTGCGTCCTCCATCTCCATGCCGGTTTCGCGGGCCAAGTCTTCGAGGCTGGCGTTCAGGTAGCCATCATCCGATAAGTTGCCGACGAGCAGTTCGCCCAGCTTGCGTTCCTGGTCCGAGAGGGTGGCCATCGAAAGCTGCCAGCCCAAATGGTCCTCAAGGGAAGTCGTCTTCGTCAGTACGTTCTCGAAGGAGGGGAGTTCCTCGTTCACTTCGCGCATGGAAGGAGCCGAGCTCGAGTTCGAGTTGAACTCTTCGACGTAGGACTCCCAGTTGAAATCGTCTTTTCCGGCAACGAGTTGCTCCTCTTTGGGAGCTTCCTTGATGAAGGACTCTTCGTCCCGGCGCTGTTCGCCTTCAGGATCGGTGACACCACCGGCGGCGTCGGCTTCGATCTGTTCAGGGCTCGGAGTATTTTCACCATCGGGTGTTTCCGAAAGCTCTTCGAGAACCGGGTTCTCCATGAGTTCGGAATTCACGACTTCGGCGAGCTCCATGCGATTCAACTGAAGCAGTTTGATCGCCTGTTGCAACTGGGGAGTCATCACCAGTTGCTGACTCAGTCTTAAGCTCTGTTTGATTTCTAAGGCCATTTTGAGGTGGTATCTTGGGTTCGGGTTGAACTGCTAATTTTAACTACTTAATTTTAACGAGACCACTCGAAGGGACTATTTCTCGGCTAGAGTTCGAAGTTTTCGCCCAAATAAGTTTCGCGAGCCGTTTTACTGGAAGCGATCTGTTGAGGCGTTCCTTGCTCCACGATCTTACCATCACTCAATAAATAACCCAAATCACAAATTTCCAATGTTTCCCGAACGTTATGGTCGGTAATGAGGACGCCGATCTGACGTTTTTTCAGAATTTGGATCATTCTTTGAATATCGCCCACAGCGATGGGGTCAATCCCGGCAAACGGCTCATCTAGCAATAAGAATACCGGATCCAGCGCAAGTGCTCGGGCGACCTCCACGCGGCGGCGTTCTCCGCCAGAAAGGGTGAAGGCTTTTTGCTTAGCAATATGATTGATCGAGAACTCATCGAGCAGACGATGGAGGTGGTCGCGACGTTCCGCCTGGGTCATAGGCAGGGTTTCCAAGACCGCCAGGATATTGTCTTCAACCGACATGCGTCGGAACACCGAGGCCTCCTGGGGAAGGTAGGCAATGCCGCCTTTCGCTCGCTCGTGGACGGGGCGATGGGCGATGTCCTCTTGGTCAAGGAGCACTTGACCTGAGTCCGGACGCACCAATCCGATGATCATGTAAAAGGAAGTCGTCTTGCCAGCGCCATTCGGGCCTAAGAGTCCGACGACCTGACCCGACTTCACTTCAAAGCTGACTCCCTTGACGACTTTGCGACCCTTGTAGCTTTTGTAGAGATCGACTGCGCGAAGGGTGCGCACTGGGTGCTTGGCAGCACCGTCGCCCCCCTCATTTCCCGACGGTCCCGTCTCGGGGTTTGCTGCTTTGGGATTCTCCTTCGCTGAAAGCATTGCTGTGCTCGACCTCCACGATGTCCGTGTCTCGATGGACCAGGATGATGTCTCCCGTTACGGTATCATTATCCTGATACACCTGGGGAAATTCCTTGAGGACGATGACATCCCGGTGCGCGTCGAAATCCGCGCGCCCGCCAGTTCCGTAACGGAGCGATGAGCCTGATCCGGTTTCCCGGATGAGTACGTCTTC
The DNA here is from genome assembly GCA_043759365.1 of Bacteriovoracaceae bacterium. Lineage (GTDB taxonomy): Bacteria > Bdellovibrionota > UBA1018 > UBA1018 > UBA1018 > JAYVNB01. Next base: position 4,356 of record JAYVNB010000293.1, read on the forward strand.
GAAGGCGGTCATGTACTGCAGGAGTTTGTCGAAGTTCCCGTAATTCACGTCCGCGCGGCGCGACTGCGCGTAAAGGGTCGGCTGGTTGATCCTCACGAAACGCGTCGCAAGCGGGCGCTCGGCATTCATCGTGAAGTGGGCGAGTTGCTCGAGGCGGTGGATCACGCAACGATCGCTTTCGATCGTGGTGTTTTCGGCGGGATGGTTCAGGGTGGCCAAGCGCTTCAGCGTGAACTTCACCGCCGCCGGAAGCACGATGTCCGACTTCAGCATCTCGAAATAGAGTCCCTGACTCTTGAAGTGGAACTCCTGACCCTTGTCCTCCTGGCCCTGTCCGTTCACGACGTATTTCATAGGGATCTCGACTTTTTTGCTTTGCGGAAGGTAGCGCATGTATTCGCTCAGCGTTTCGAATCCATCCGGGAACCGCGTCTTCACATGACCGAAGATCTCGAGGTCCCGTTTGTTCATGAAGTATTGGGCTTCGTCCCCCGTGACTACGGTGATCTTGCCGTCCGATCCATAGAGGTAGGCAGTCACTTGGCGTGCGTGGACGAGTTTTTCGGAGTTGAAAAGGAACGCGCGTTTCGCATCGAGTTTCCACTGCTTTTCACCCCCTTGCGTGGAAACGAAGTTGAATCCTTCCACTGTGTACTCGGGGATCTTGCCCTTCGGGACGTTCGTGGCGAGGGTTCCTTCGTCCTGGAGATCCTCGGCGAGGGTTTGCTGGGGGACTTTTGCCTGGCTGGACGACTGGTCGAGCGAGGAGGGCGAAAGTGCGACAATTTGGGTGATGATCAGGCCCATGAGGCCCGCGAGGAGAAGCGGGCGCCATTGACGGCCTGGAGCTTGGGTTTCGGACATCCCCATGAGCGTAGCTGATGCTGGGAGGAGATTCCAAGCCCAGAGCGATCAAACCCCATCCCGGCTTCAGCAAGCCGCTACCGATTTCTCGTGTTTTCGTCACCCTTGGGTTAAGGTCGCGGCCCTATGGACATCCAGCAGTTCGAGGAGCGGAAAAAGGCCCACATCCGTCACGCGCTCGATCCTGCCCATCAAGCTTTCGGTCTCAGTCGGCTCGACGAGATTCACTTGGTCCACGAGGCGCTTCCCGATCTGGACTTCGAGGAACTGATCCTCGAAACCCCTTGCTTGGGCAGAGTGCTGAAAACCCCTTTTTATATCGCGGGCATGACTGCAGGCCATCCAGAAGCCTTCGAACTGAATCGACGGCTGGCTTACGCAGCCCAGTCTCGGGGATGGGCAATGGGGGTGGGCTCGCAGCGCAGGGATCTCGAATCCGAGGGTGAGCTTGCTTCCGGCTCGACGTTGGACCAATGGAAACGATTGAGACAGGACGCTCCCGACCTGTTCTTGATCGGGAATGTGGGGATATCGCAGATCACTCGAGTCTCCCTCCCCAAGATTCGCAGCCTGGTGGAAGCGATCGGGGCTCAGGCGCTCGCGGTTCATGCCAATGCCCTCCAGGAATGCCTTCAGCCCGAGGGGACGCCTCATTTCAAGGGGGTGCTGAAGGCACTTGAAGCACTCTGCCGTGACCTGGGGAAACCCGTCGTCCTGAAGGAGACCGGCTGTGGGTTCTCGAAAGCGACTTTGCAACGCTTGGCGAACATCGGCTTGGCCGCAGTAGACATGAGTGGAATGGGCGGAACCCACTGGGGTCGAATTGAAGGGTCCCGAGCGGGCGAGCAAGTGACAGGTGCTCTTCAGTTCAAGGCAGCTCAAACTCTTGCAAACTGGGGGATTTCAACCGTTGATTCCGTAACCTATGGATATGAAACGTTGAATTCGTCTGTCGAGATTTGGGCCTCGGGTGGGGTGAGGTCTGGTTTAGATGCCGCTAAACTGATAGCTCTAGGCGCGAACCGGGTCGGTTATGCTCAGCCCGCTCTCGAAGCTGCCCTTCGGAGCGAAGTGGAGCTGGGCGCCTGGATGGAGCTTCAGGAGTTTGAGTTGAAAGTCGCGATGTTTTGCACTGGGACTGATCGTCCCGGGACTTTGAGAGGGAAAGAGGGAGTATGGAAATAAAGCGGAAACTGATGGAAGGTCTTCATCGGCTGACGCGCCGGCAGCGCTTGGACCGGGTCCAGGAGATTTGTGGGCTTACGGATCGGGAGATTTCCATCTTGTCCGGAGAAAGTTCCCTCGCTCCCGAAGTGGCCGAGCACTTGATCGAGAACGTGGTCGGGTATTTTCCAATTCCGCTCGGCGTGGCGACCAACTTCAACATCGACGGTCGCGACTTGCTCGTTCCTATGGCGGTCGAGGAGACTTCGATCATCGCCGCTGCTTCGGCCACCGCCAAATGGATCCGCTCGGAAGGCAGCATCCGCACCTACTCGAAGGGCAAGTTGATCATCGGACAGATCCAGCTCCCGAACGTCCGCAACGTCGCGCACGCCCGCCGCGTGCTCCACGAGAAGCGCGATTTCTTGATCGAGCTGGCCAATGCTTGCGTGCCTAGCCTTGTCGCGCGCGGGGGCGGCATTCGGGACATCGCGATTCGGGAAATCCCCCGTCCCGAAAATGACGGGACGATGCTGGTTCTTCACATCCTCTGCGACCCTTGCGACGCCATGGGTGCCAATCTGATCAATCAGGTTTGCGAATCACTGAAGCCCAAGGTCGAAGAACTGACGACCGAGCGCGTCGGCCTGTGCATTCTCTCCAACCTGGTCGACTCCAAGCTCGTAGGCGCAGAAGTGATCGTGCGGAACGTCGATCCGGTTCTTGGAAAAGGAATCGAAGAGGCCACGCTCTTCGCCAAGGCCGATCCCTATCGAGCCGCCACTCATAACAAGGGTGTACTCAACGGAATCGATCCGATCCTGATCGCCACCGGAAACGATTGGCGCGCGGTTGAGGCCGGCATTCATGCCTACGCTGCCCGCAGCGGGTCTTATCAACCGATCACCGACTGGCGCATGGTCGGTTCCGACCTGATCGGTACCATTGAAGTGCCTTTCGCAGTCGGTACAGTCGGCGGAGTGACCCGCCTGCATCCAACGGCATCCGTGTCTTTGAAGATGTTGGGTGTGCAGCACGCCGAGGAACTGGCGAAAATTTGCGTGGCGGTGGGCCTTGTGCAGAACCTGGGCGCCTTGAAAGCGCTCGCGACAGTCGGGATCGTGAAGGGCCATATGCAGCTTCACGCTGCGAATCTCGCGATCGCGGCCGGGGCAGAGATTCATGAGATCCCCCGCGTTCGGGAGAGACTGACCGAGGTTTTGCGCACCGAAAAGAGCATCAATTTAAGTCGCGCCAAAGAAATTCTCGAAGCGATCCGAGTCTCCGAGCGCGCTCGCGCCGCTTATTGATCAGGAGACTCGATGCCGTCTTTAACCCAGATCTGGAGCATCCCGGGCAAAGTATTCCTCTTGGGAGAGTATGCGGTACTTGGGGGAAGGCCGGCCTGGATCGCGACAGTGGGTCCACGGTTCTGGCTCGAGGGAGCGGAAGCCGCGGGGCCGAGCATGTCCTCCTTCGGTGTTGACGTTGGCGATCTCGCACCCGAAAGTCCTGCGGGGAGACTTTTGAGTCTCGCGCTTGTCCGTGGAGCCGAGCGACTCCAAGCGCGCTTCGATGATCCTTTTCGGGGGTCGGGAGGATTCGGAGCATCGACAGCCCAATTCGCACTGCTTTATCGGATACTGGCCGAATCGAACCCCGGGCATTTCGAATCTGACGGATTGGCCTGTTGGCAGACCTATCGTGAGCTGATGGGGGCGCAGGGACAGGACTCCGCATCGACGAGTCTCATCCCTCCGAGCGGAGCGGATCTTGCGGCGCAGATCGCCGGAGGCGTGTGCCGTTTTGATCCGAAGAGACCTGTATGCGAACGGCAATCCACGCACTTTCAGTGGTCGAATTTCCTGATTTTTTCTGCAGCTTGGCAGGTGGGACGAAAAGCCGCGACCCACACCCACTTGGCCGAACTCGCCAAGCGGGACTTCGCCGTGGCGGAGTTCACCCATCAGCTTTCCCCCCTGCTCGAGCAAGCGGACGAGGCTATTGTCAGCGGCGACCTTCTCGGAATGGGTCGGGTCTTGGAGGCCTATGGGGATAAGCTGGCCGGGCTCGGGCTCGAAATCAGCCGGACCCGCGAAGATCGTGAAGCGATCCGCAGGTTTCCCGGAGTGCTGGGAGTGAAGGGTGCGGGAGCCCTGCAAGCCGACGCCGTGATCGTGCTCATCGATCCTTCGCGTGGTGATGTTTCACACTTGGTCGCATTGATCGAGGAGCGGGGGCTTCGATTCATGGGCACGGCAGACGCTTGCGAACCCGGGCTGCGAAATGATTCAAGCTCCAACCTTCTCAGGCCGGACTCCGGCGAGGTGCCCCACTGATGCTGACCCGCCGGAGAGTCTTCGCGTTCGCCCCTTCGAACATCGCCTTGATTAAATACATGGGGAAGGAAGACTCCTCGATCAATCTTCCTTCCAATGGAAGTCTTTCCCTGACGCTCGATGCGCTCCGAACCGAAGTTGAGATTCGCGAAGTGGGGTCTTCCCGCTCCCAGGGTGACACGACTCCGGTTTTTCGCTGGATCCCCGAGTTGCCCCAGGGATCGGTCGCTTCCCTGGATCCGGATTCGGCATCTGATGTCGGCAAGCCGAGTGTACCGACTTTGAGTGCCGCCGGTCAGGTTCGATACCTCACCCACGCTGAACGTTGCCTGTCTATCGCCCGCAACGAGATGCTTCCGGAATTTGGATTGCAGGTTTGCGCCGAAAGTGGCGATGAGAGATGGGAAATTCGGACGAGCAATACGTTTCCTTCGGATTCCGGGATCGCTTCCTCTGCTTCGAGTTTCGCAGCGCTGACCTTGGCGGTTGTCGCGACACAAGCTCAGGATCCAGGTGCCTTCCAGCGGCTACTGCTCGACAGGACGGGGCTGGCGCGTGCCCTGTCTTCGTTGTCGCGGCAAGGTTCCGGTAGCTCCTGTCGTTCATTCGAAGGACCTTGGGTGGAGTGGGAGGCGGAATACGCTGAAGCGGTACCGGCGCGGATGTTGGAGTTGACGGATCTCGTCCTGATCGTGACCGAGGCGCCCAAGACGGTGCCGTCCAGTCGCGCCCATGCCTGGGTGCAGGGGTCACCCTTGTGGACAGGACGAACCCAGCGCGTGAAGGAGCGGTTGGCAGGATTGGGCGCGGCGCTGGCGGTAGGGGATCTGCGTGAAGCATCGCGCATCGCTTGGCAGGAGATGTGGGAGATGCACAGTCTTTTCCATACTTGCCCGGAGCCGTTTACGTATTGGGAGCCTGCTACAGTGTCGATCCTCAAATGGCTCAGTGCCAGGATCCACGACGCCGTCCCGCCGATCGTGACGCTGGATGCAGGACCGAACGTGCACGTACTCGTGCCGACCGAAGCCGCCTCCCGCTGGAGGCGCGAAATCGAGGCCGCTTTTCCCGGGATCCGAATTCTCCGGGATCGCCAGGGACAAGGAGCGCTGCTCTTGGAGTGGGGGAGTAGCCCCGGATGAACCCTTCTGGTTTCACTGTCCGCGTTCCGGGAAAATGGGTTTTGGCAGGAGAGCATTCGGTGCTTCGCGGCGCTTCGGCCGTAGCGCTCCCTCATCCCGATTTTTCACTCGTTCTCAGCTTCCGGCCGGTCGACTCGGCCGAGTCCGGAGAACTCGAGATCCTTCCGAAGACGGCTGCCTCAGTGATCTACGAGATTCTCGTTGAAGCCCGGGCGCAGGCGACCCGACTAGGTCATGACTTCGTGCTGCCATCCGGCATCCTGCAGATCGAGAGCTCGATTCCGACAGGAGCGGGCCTAGGCTCCTCGGCCGCCCTTTGTTCCGCTATCACGCGGTGGTTGGCTTCGCGGATTCCGTTGGAACGATCGCAATGGGCTTCGTTCGCCCGGGGTTTGGAAGACCGCTTTCACGGCAAGAGCAGTGGGATGGATGTCGCAGTGGTCCTGGAGTCAACGCCGATTCGATTCAGCATGTCGAGCGGGGCCGAATCCTTGAAAGTCTCAAAACTTCCCCGCTTCACTTTCCATGATACCGGCACGCGGGCCATGACCCGGGATTGCGTCCGCAAAGTGACTGCTTTGGGGCTGAGGGATCCGCTTTCAGGGGCCGATATCGACGCCCGCATGTCCAGTGCCTCCGACGGAGCTGCGAGTGGACTGAAAGCCTATGATTCCGGGAGTCCCGAAGAGGGACTGAAACGCATTGGTTTTGCGATGAACGAGGCGCAGCGCTGTTTCGAGGCCTGGGACCTCGTGGTTCCGGAAGCCCGCGCTCTCGAAAGCCGACTCCTTGAGGAGGGTGCTTTGGCCGTCAAAGTGACCGGAGCAGGGGATGGCGGGTTTGTCGTCGCGCTCTGGCCAGATCCCTGAGGACTCCCTTGACTGCATCCGAGCAGAACCCGTATATGGCCCTTGAATCCAAATTTCAATTCGAGAGGAGGTGAACTCCATGCCCGGTACCCAGATCCGCGAAGGCGATTCCTTTGAAGCCGCCTTGAAGAAATTCAAAAAACAGTGTGAGAAGGCCGGCATCCTGCTCGAAGTGCGCAAGCGCGAGGCCTATGAAAAGCCCTCCGTCAAACGCAAGAAGAAGGCAGTAGCCGCCCGTAAGCGATTGGTCAAAAAAGCCAGGAGTCCCCGCCTTTAAGCGGAGTCCTGGACCAGTATCCAGATTGAGCGCCCGGTTGAGCGCAGGGGAGTATCCCGATCGGCCGGGCGCTTGGTCTATTGGATCTTGAAATGAAGGGGGATTTTGGTGATGGCTACGATCAAAGAGCGTCTTTCTGAAACCATGAAGGCATCCATGAAGTCCGGGGACAAGGACACTTTGGCCTTCACTCGAAATCTCCACGCCGCGGTCCGCAAAAAAGAGATCGATGATCGCATCGACTTGGACGATGCAGGCGTTCAAAAGATCATCCAGTCGCTGGTGAAGCAACGCCAGGATTCGATCGACCAGTTCAAGCAAGGCGGCCGCGAGGATCTGGTCGCCAAAGAGCAAGCCGAACTTAAATTCCTCCAACAGTACATTCCTGCGCAAATGACCGAAGACGAAGTGCGTAAACTCGTGGATTGGGCAGTGAACGAATCCAAAGCAGTCAGCGCCAAAGACATTGGAAACGTCATGAAGGTCCTGATGCCGAAAGTGCAAGGCGTGGCTGATGGCAAGTTGGTCAACCAGCTCGTCAAGGAACGTCTCAATCCGGCCTGAAAAGCTCCTCTGCCACTTGCCCGCCCTAGCCTTGCACCGCTCTTTTTTCGAGAGGGATACTCACCTAGTCTCCCGTGAACTTCTCGGAAAGTTGCTCGAAGGGGGGTGCGGAGAGTCCAGAGTGATCGGACGAATCGTGGAAACGGAAGCCTATGTCGGTGCCGACCCCGGATCCCATTGGCATCGGGGGGAGACGCCGCGTTGCAAGATCGTGTTCGGAACCCCGGGATTGGCTTACGTGTATTTGATCTACGGCAATTACGAGATGTTGAACTTCGTGACCGAGCCCGCGGGAACTCCCGGCGCAGTCTTGATCCGTGCCATTGAGCCGATCGCCGGAGTCGCCCTTATGGCCCTTCGCCGGAAGCTGAGCCGCAGCGATGACCGCGAGATTGGAAATGGCCCGGGCAAGCTGTGTCGTGCCATGGGCATACGCATGAGCGACCAAGGCGAGCCGGTAGGAGGAGTCCGAATTCGCCTTTTCGACGATGGGTTCCGACCGGGCCGAATCCTCCGTTCACCGCGGATCGGACTCACCCGCGGCACTGAGGCGTTTTCGCGCTACTTGATCGAAGGCGATCCCCATGTCACCCAGAGCCCCATGAATCGCCGGGCGGTACCTGCATGACCACCGGACAGGGGAGCAAAGTCACACCCGAATTCTTGGAGAAGCTGAAGCTCGCGGTCAGTATCGTCGAAGTCGTGGGCGAGCACGTTGTCCTGCGAAAAAGCGGTTCGAACTTTACCGGACTGTGTCCCTTTCATTCAGAGCGATCGCCTTCTTTCAGCGTCAGTGATCAAAAAGGCCTCTATCATTGCTACGGGTGTAAGGCCGGCGGCGACCTCGTGAAATTCGTGATGGAGATCCATGGGCTGAGTTTCATCGAAGCCGTCGAGGAGCTTGCCGGGCGGGGCAAGATCGCGATGCCGAAGGATTGGATGGCCGCCGCAGGCTCCGCGGGCACTCCTGAGGCACAGGCGAAGCGCGCCCTTCAACTTGAAAAACTGGCGCTCGCCTACAAGCTCAATCGATTCGCTGCCGCTTTTTTTCACCAACAGATCTCGGGTCAGCCCCATATCGACCAGTATTTCCGTGCCCGAGGGATCACCGACCTCGATTTGCAGCGATCGTTCTATATCGGGGCCGCGCCGGCTTCTTGGGACGGACTTGCGCACCATCTGGTGGCGAAAAAAGCACCGATCGAAATGGCGGTTGAGCTCGGGCTCGTTCGTCCTTCGCAAAAAACCGGAGTGGGGCCCGGTTTTTTCGATCTTTTTCGTAATCGCGCGATGTTCCCGATCTTGGACAACCGGGGGCGGGTGGCAGGCTTTGGGGGGCGTGCTCTTGCCTTGCCTGAAGGAGCGCCGGATGTCGGAGGGGAAAGTCCGAAATACCTCAACTCCCCCGAGTCTCTGATTTTCCAGAAAGGCAAACTCGCTTTCGGCCTCTACCAGGCGCAGAAGCATATCCGTGAGAAGGACGAAACAATCCTGGTCGAAGGTTATTTCGATGTCTTGGCCCTGCATGCAGCCGGATTTCGAAACGTCGTCGCTACCTGTGGCACATCCTTGACCCCCGATCACTTGACGCTGTTTCAAAGGTTCGGAACGCGTGTGACCGTGTTGTTCGATGGAGACAAGGCTGGGGTTGCCGCGACTGAACGAGCCATGGAAGTGGGCCTCGATCACGGGGTGGTGGTTTACGGCGCAGCGATGCCCCCCAATTTGGACCCAGACGAGCTTCTGTTTGATCAGAAAACCGGTAAACCACTACCTGAAGGCATTGTTCAAATGCAGGGGATTCTTGCAGCGACCCAACCCATCCTCGATACCCGTGTTCAAGACTGGGTTCGAAAGTCTGTGGAAGGCGCGGAGTCCAAGACCCAGGCGATCAAACAGATCGGGAGCTGGCTGGCTCGCTTCCGCGACCCAGTGGGCCGTGAAGTTCGTTTGGAATCCATTGCCCAACAATTGGGCATCAGCCGGGAGCTGCTTCAGAGAGGGGTCACAGCCGCCACTCCGCGTCGAGGCGCTAGCCCGCCTGCGTTAGAAGCCGCTCCGCCCCGTCCGGCCGTGAGCGCATCTCCTCAGTCGCCGCCCCGCCCGCCTGCCGATGCCGCTCTCCCGGGGCCTCGCGGATTGCCTCAGCCTCTCTCGGGCAGACCGACCCGGAAGCCGGTCGAACCCCAAATCAGCGCGAGAGAGAAGGTAATCCTTCAAGCGATTGTCCGAGCAGACCGATTTCCGGAGCTGGTCGATGAAATCGGGAAGAAACTTCCGGCAGCGATGACGTTTTCTGACCTCTTTGACTACGCTCCGGCTAGGGACTTTATGGCTCTGCTTCTTCAGAACCCGAGTAGCTTCAGCGATTTTAGGGCGATGCCGAGTCACTTTTTGGACTCGATCGAGGATCTTCAAGTGCGCTCGACTCTTACAGAAGCCGCTTTGGGAGGAGGGGATGGCCCCTCGAACGAGGACATCCTACATGCGCTCGGAGTATGTACCGAGCGAGCGTGGGCACGTTTTTCGCAGCTTATAAAAGTGGCGCTTGACGACGCAGAAGCCAAGAAGGACGAAGGGTTACGGTCGCAATTGCTCAAAGAATACCTTGACGTCCGGCGTAGAATGAAGGAGTTTAACAGCTTCTATGACGAAGCCTAAAGAAGCCCCGGCTACTCCCCATGCCCCTCAGGGGAATGGGAAGTCAGCCGATAGCGGCTCGCAACTCGCGAAGAATAAAGAAATTAAAAAGCTTCTCGATATGGGGCTTCAGCGTGGCTACCTCACCTATGAGGAAGTCAACGAACTGCTCCCCCCAGAGATCATCTCGCCGGAGGCGCTTGACGAAGTCATGCACCTCCTCGGCGAAAACGAAATCGAGATCATCGATTCCGCAAAGCGGCCCAAAGAGGCTGAAGATGATGAGGAAGGCGAAGAAGCGCCTCTCGGGATGGGCGGTCCTTCGGCAGCCGAGGACTCTGGCGACGCTCCAGTTGCCGCAGCGGCCGATTACGCGCGTGGCGCGGATCCTGTTAAACTCTATTTGAAAAAGATGGGCAGCGTCTCGTTGCTCACTCGCGAAGGCGAAGTGGAAATCGCGAAGCGGATCGAGGAAGGCGAGATCGACATCTTGCGCGCCCTCCTCGCTTCGAAGCTGGGTACGCTCGCGATCGTGGAGCTCGGTGAGCGCCTCGAAACAGCGCGGACCAAGGTTAAGGACGTCATCCGAGGCGTTGACGACGAGATCTCCGCTGACGATGAAAAAAAATACCTGGATCGCGTCCTCGCTGCGATTTCCAAGGTCAAATCGCTCGTCGGCTATCAGGAGAAGAGTGAAGAGAAGCTCGTGGGCCCCGAGTCCAAGAAGCTTCCCGCTAAGGAAAAGGAACGGATCCTCCAGGAGATTCAGCGGCGTGAGCGCCAAGTGGAGACCTCCTTCGAGAACATCGCGTTCAATCGTAAAACCATCAACGCGCTTGCTGCCAAGATCAAGGAATACTGGAAGCGCGGCCGCGAGCTCCAAGACGAGCGCAAGAAGATCTTCGACTTTCTGGGTATCAAGGAAGTGAAGCAGGTTCGCGAGATCACCAAGGAGTATCGCAAGGGTCCCGAGACCCATGCCGCGCTCTGCAAGCAGTACGACGCCACCGATCAAAAGCTTTCTCAGCTCGTCAGCCAGGATGAGGAGATCGAGCGTAAGATCGAGCGTCTTGAAGAGGAAGCCGGCCTTCCGATCACCGAGCTGCGGCGCATTCACGATACGCTGACGATCGGAGAGCGCAAAGCCGACATCGCCAAGAGCGAGTTGGTCGAAGCCAATCTTCGTTTGGTGGTCTCGATTGCGAAGAAGTACACGAACCGTGGCCTTCAGTTCCTGGATCTGATTCAGGAAGGCAACATCGGCTTGATGAAGGCTGTCGACAAGTTCGAGTACCGTCGCGGATACAAATTCTCGACCTATGCGACCTGGTGGATTCGTCAGGCGATCACGCGCGCGATCGCCGACCAGGCCCGTACGATCCGAATTCCTGTCCACATGATCGAAACGATCAATAAGTTGATCCGAACCTCGCGTTTGCTGGTGCAAACGTTGGGGCGTGAGCCGACTCCTGAAGAAATCGCCATGAAAATGGAGCTTCCGGTCGATAAGGTCCGCAAGGTCCTCAAGATCGCCAAAGAGCCGATTTCCCTCGAAACCCCGATCGGGGAAGAGGAAGACTCGTATTTGGGCGATTTCATCGAGGACAAAAAGATCATCAACCCGGCTGACGCCGTGATGAACATCAATTTGTCCGAGCAGACACGCAAAGTGCTGGCGACTCTGACTCCTCGCGAGGAGAAGGTCCTGCGCATGCGATTCGGCATCGGCGAGAAGTCCGACCACACCCTTGAGGAAGTGGGACAAGACTTCTTCGTCACTCGGGAACGGATTCGTCAGATTGAGGCTAAAGCGCTTCGTAAGCTTCGGCATCCTTCTCGGGCTAAGCTCTTGAAGGCATTCGTCGACTGAAGAATCAAGAGAGTCGTCTTGACTTTCATGGCCCGCATTTGAAATTCGGCCGCTTTCTCGCAAGAGGGAGCGGCCGAATTCAAATTCTTGAGTCGGTTTCGCTCAGATCAAATGTAGAATCAAAGGTATGAATCGTCATTTCTGGATCATTCCCTGGGTTCTCCTTTCTTTCGGCATGCTGGCTTCCGGCCCCCAGGTTTTCGGAGCTGAGAGCGGCGCGCCTTCGCGCGAGAGCGTCGAACATGTTCGTTTGGGCAGCCCCTGGTTGTTTTTCGGGCTTGATCTGGGAACCAACAGCGTCAGTTCAGTGCCCGCGTCCGAAATTTCCAAGTCCGGCTATCATTTCGGCCTGAAGGGAATCGCCGCCTTCTATAAACCCCAGTGGGTATTCGACGTGGGAGGCGGTTATTTCGCCGACAATATCTCCGGAGAGCGAGGCAATACCAAAGTACGGGTCATCACCAATGGGGGATTCCTCGAGGGTTCCGCGAGGTATCGGCTCGATCGTGATTGGTCGATTGGTCCGGTCGTCAATATCCTCTTCAGCAGCGACACTTCCTTTTCGGAGAACGCCACCGACTCAAGCTCGGCGAACCTCATGGCTGGGCTTCGTGCCCAGTTTGAGATCCCCGTTCATGGCTTTATTCTCCGTCTGGGAGCCCAAGCGCTGACGGACGTCACCATCGCAAATCGCCAGTCCTGGATGGTTCAGGGTGACGCGCAGTTCGGTTTCCCTCTCTTTTTCTCCGAGGCAGGGCCGGCCTATGGCTATCGGCCCGCTCAAGCCACGGCCGGCGAGGGCACAGTGGTCGTCATTCTCGACGAGCGGATCATCTTATTCGAGACCGACAAATACGAGATTCGCCCGCGGTACCGCGCCAAACTCTCGCAGTTCGCGCAACTGTTGGCTGCCAACCAGCCTGGATGGGAGGCCCTACGAGTCGAAGGCCACACCGATATTCGCGGCAGCCGCAAACACAACATCGAACTATCGTTCAATCGTGCAAGCTCGGTCGGGCAATTTCTGATTGCTGCCGGAGTTCCCACAGCCCGGGTGGAAGTAAAAGGTTTCGGGCCGGACCAGCCCGTTGATCCCGCCAACAACGAAGCCGCCTGGTTGAAGAACCGGAGAGTGGAGATTCGGATTACCGGCGTCCGGGATACGGTTCGTATGAGCCGCGAAATCAACGAGATCTGGCCCGAACTCCGCTAACGACTTCCTGCTCCCCCGCTTTGAGTGTAATAAGGGGACTGGAGCTTCGGTAATGTGGGCCCTTAACTCAGCTGGTTAGAGTACCCCGCTCATAACGGGAGTGTCGGGGGTTCAAATCCCTCAGGGCCCACCACCCAAGCCTTTCATTTTCCGTGATGGGCAGCTTCGGACTGCACCCAGGATTTCCAGTCCGGCTTGAAGGATTCGAAGTTGGCCTGCGCCGGCATTCCATTCAAGCCCTGAGTCGGCTGCACGAGGATCGGGGAGTTGTCCACGAAGTTGAAGTTAGAGCGCTGGAGGAACTTCTTACAGACGGTTTTCTTCCGCTCCAAATCATTGGGGCCGTTGACGATTTCATCCAAGCTCATGTTGAAGCGCATCCCGGCCTCGCTTACCGCTCCGCCAGTTTTATGGCAGTCGAGGCAGGCGACGGCTTGGATCTGGATCGGCCGGTAGACCTTAGTGAGGAACATGTCGAGTTCCATGCAGTCGCCGGCAACGCCTTCCTGATAGTACTCAAACGAGAAGCTCAACTGATCCGGATCGTCCAGAGTGGTTTTTTCCTGGATGATCTTGGCCGTACTCGATGCCGTGCTGAAAAGTGGTTGCGCAGCAGCCAAGCATCCGGATCCGATCGCATTCGGATCGAACGCGGCCGGGGAGGCGGGTATGGTGCAAGCCCCACTTAAAATCGCTTTGTCGACGATAGTGTCGATTTTCTCGTAGTCGCCGCTCTCTGTGGCTCGATAAGAGCCGTTTTGCCAGGTTTTCAGATCGAAAATGTAGACCGGGCCGTCGACACTGATCACGCGCGGGTTGCGAAGGACATAGGATGCGGGGCCGGCGTCGCTCGCATAGGCGACATAGGCGAAGTCGATCTCGAACCAAGAGCGCTTCACGTTTGGATCGATCGCGGTGTTTTTCGCCCCGGGAGCGGCAGTCATGAGGCTCGCTGGAAATTTTAGTTTGGTCCAGCAGCGGTTCTGGCAAGGTTTCCCGGCATCCAGTCCGTCGGAAGTGCACTTGAGGTCGGCGGGATCGCGGCAAGTCATCGGGTCGGGTGCCGGAACCTTGATCTTGGAAGTGAAGATATTGCCGACGCGGATGTCCTGGCCTCCACTGGTACCGCCGACGGCAGCCAGTGCTTTTTTCCAGCTCAGGATCAAGTTGGTGACCTGCGACCCATCCGAAGTGCAGGGCTGGCCGCAATGGCCGTCTTTTGATTTCCTAACCAGCGTAGAGAGGTCGGGGCTGTTGAAGCTGACACGGTCTTTCACTTCATCGTACGCGCTGGTTGGGTCTGCGCTCGCAAACTTCGGGGACTGACTTCCGCCATGGCAAGCGGCGCAGTTTGTTCGGACGTAGGGGTAAAGGGAAGTGGAGAAAGCCCGAATCAATGCCGCTCTCGAGCCGAGGCCCAGGAGGGAGGACTGTTCGAACGCGGAGTCTCTCTGCTTACCGAGCCCGCAACCGAAGAGCAGGGTCATGCCCAAAAGGCTGACTCCGACTCTCCAAATTTGAGCTCGACTCCGAAGAACCTTTTCCGTTTTCGAATTCATGATGAATTTCTCCCCCTGCACACTTGCCCCGTCCCGGCTACCCATGCCGGGGCGGGGACCTGCTTCCTCGAAACGAACCTTCTGCTCAGGCCGCTTTCTTGCCGAACACCAATGCATCGGCGTGGCGGGCCACTCGGGCGTGGGCCTGATCGGATCCAATGCCGAAGAGTTTTTTGTAATCCTCGTAGTCGACCCTCCCGTGCAGGCCGAGGTAGGCGACCAGCGCGGCATGCTGGCCAGCGGTGTTCGCGTTGCCCCAGTAGTTCGAGGTATCGACTACTCCGTTCGGAGTGTAGGCACCGATCTGAACGCTGTTCAGGGTGGGGCGAGGCTTGCCGGGAGCAGCCATGTAAATCAGCTGTTCGCCGCTCGTTTGATTGTTGTCGCCCATGTAGGTGCCGGCTGCGCCTGCAGCGCTGATCCCGCCGTCGGTGCTGACGTTGATGAACGCATCCGAGCCGAGAAGGTCCGCGAGTTTCAAGATGCGGGTGATCTTGCCCCCGATGCTCTTGTTTCGCGCCGAGCCCGTGGTCCGACCCCCATCGTGGTAATCGCAGCCGCCTTCCTCGAGGGTGGCGGTCGAGCAATTGCCCATCAAGGTGTTGTAAACCAGAGTCGCCTCGACGACCATCGCGTTGTTAGTCGGGAGATTTGCGAATGCAGCCATCGCGGCCTTGGCGGCCATCAAGACTCGGTCATCCGCTGGAAGAGGAGGGCTCGCTTCCAAGGCAGCCATTTGAGCTGCGGTGAGACTGCCGTAAACCCTTTGCACCGCCTCGACAGGCCGAGGATCGACGCCCCCCGCTGCCGGGTTCGTAAACTGATGGTTACTGATGAGCGAGCATCCGAAAAGATTGGCGAACTGCTCGCCCAGGTTCAGACTCATGAATCCCTTGGCCTGGGAGTCGGAGAGCCGACCGAAGGAGTTGATGGCTTTGTCGAGGGAGCTCACTTTCGAGTCGGCGACACCGACCCCGAAATTCAGAGCCGTCGTCAGCGCCGCCAAGTCATTGACCTGGAGGATCTGGTCATGCCCGTGGGCGCCGAGCGCTCCGTCGTGCCGGCCACCGCTGCTCGAGTTGCCGCTGACGCCCAGTCCCGGAAGCATCTTCCCCTTTCGGCCCGCTTTGGCGATGAGGGGAGAGAGGGCCAATGGGTTGGCTGCGCTGTCACTTCCGCTTGCGAAGCAAACCATGACGATTCCGGTTCTCGCTTTGATCTCAGGGGACAGCGCAAAGAGCTGGTCCCCGATCGGGCAATCCAGCGTCGAGGTTTGAAGTCCTTCCGGAGTCGCGACTTCATGGGTCACCGAGTAGGGGTGGCCCATATCAGAAATAGTTTTGTAGTCATTTTGGTTAGTACCGCGGCCTTGAAGCTCGTAGGACTGCAGAGGCTGTCCGCCCGCGTCCAAGGGCAGGATGTCTCCCCCGATCGCGAATCCGCCCGCACCGTGGATCTCGAAGTACGGAGTCATTCCGGCAGCTCCGGCGCCCCCTCCGCAAACTAGGCCGTCGGCCCGCGCTACCCGCTCAGCGAACAACAACGACACGACCGAAGGCACGGTCACGCTCGCGGCTGAAGTGATGATGCCTGCGCGAAGGAAATCCCGCCTCGTCCGGAGCATTTGCTCCGGGTGCATGGGATTCCTCATCGGTGCCGGAAGCGCTTGTTGAATCACGGTCGGCTGCTGATTTTTCTTCTTGTTCCTAGACATTTTATCCCCTTTTCCCTGAAGCCAGAATGCTTGAGTTTCCCCGCCGAAAAGACTTCGGCCCCTATTTCCCCGGATCGATTCTTCTCAGTCTTTCAAAAACGCCATGGAGCTCAGATGCATCCCGAGCGTGCAGAGCGTGACCACTCGCTCATTGGCGAGCTCACGTCCACTGTTCGCACTGGCCACCGTGCCTTCCTCCGCGATCTGTTCGTTCACGCATGATTTGCTGGCCAGCGTTTCCTCGGCCGTGAGCTTGCGCTGCAACACTCGTGGACCCACCACGTCCAGGACCTTGGAGATCTTGTCCGGAGCCAATGCCACGGAAGGGGCCTGCGTGAAGTCGATGGATCCGTAGAAGATCCGGGCGCCGGCCGCCATCGAGCGTTCCTTCCGAGCTACGATGCGAGCCGCGTGCAGTCCGATCGAAGTGAAAACGAGTTGAGGAGTGCTGGAGAGTTCCGAGACGCCGCCCTCTTTGGGCAGGAAGTTCCGGCTCAACTCGATCTGCCGCTGCAGAGTCATGCCACCCGGACTGAGGTCCATGAGCGCCGGCTCGGTTGCGATCGAAAGTCCGGTCACGGCTTCGATCGCCGCAGGCAAGTTCGCCGCCGTCTTCAGGCCGACGGTGCCAGGGCCAGTGCTCACGGGCGCATCATTGAGTCCGTTGAAAGAGACTTTCGCTTTGCTCACTCCGCATCCGGTCAGGATTTGGCTCAAGGCTCCCAGTATCAGGACGGTGTTTCGTGCTTGGTTCATCATCATGTTTCCCCCTTGCTTGCTGCAGTTGTTCCGGACTCTCACAGGGTTCCTCCTCCGCCCAGGCATTGACCGAGGGCCGCTGAGCGCTCGAACAAGTTCCGGAGGTTGTAGCCCGTGTCCGCGAAGTAGTTGGCAAGGTCATCGACGCTCGACTGATCCTCCTCGCCTGGGTCACGCAAGCACATCGCTTTGAAGGCCCGCTTGGCCATGCAACCGCGGAAGGATTTCGAGTTCGAAAGCGCCTGGCCGAGGGAGTTGACTCCAGCTCCCGAGGTCGCGATCCCTTCGTCGATGCCGATCAGCTTCTGCTGTTTTTCGGAGAGGTTCAATGACCAGCTGTTGTCACCGGTCGACCAACCCGAAGGGAACGTGGCCTGGTTGATGTTCATTTTCGGCATCACGGAGTCGGCGCCGTAGCCACCGGTCGAGATCCAGAACAACCTTGCGTCGTCGCCGCCGCCTTGGTTCTGCGGGCGAGGGTACCAATCGTGGAAGGCGAAAGCGCCTGCGGCTTGGTCCATGATCGCATGGCAGGAAACGCAGCTGTTCTTGTAGGTGTTCGGATCGCCACCGGGCTGGCGGGCGACGTCGCGGCGAATGTGGCCGTCAGGTAAGCTGTTGTCTGAGATGTCGGTCATCGTCAGGCAGTTGAACTCCTTGAGGGCGTACTCGAAGGCGCGGCGGTTCGTGCCGGCCACGACATGCTGTTCGCCCCACTTGTGGGTCGTCAGGAGTCCCCCGAAGTCGCCGGTCGGGATCGGCTGGTCATTGGAGAAGTCGGTCGTGTTGTAGGCGCACTGGCGGACTGGAACGAGTTCGCTCGCCAGGCTCACATGACGGCTCTCAAGATCGAGGTAGTGTGCGTTGCTCTTGTACACAGTCGCGTTGGCGCACGTCGAGTTGTTCGGGGTGGCCAGGGATTTGCCTACGTAGATCTGGTTTCCGGTCATCATGCTACGGGCATCGATGTTGTCCCGCACGATACCGATTCCGGTCGCCACGAAATCGGAGAGGGGTTCGGAGGATTCCTGCGCGCGATTCGAGAGCGGAACGAAGAAACCCTTCATCTTGATATCGAGGAAGTTCGAGTCCTTGGTCGCGATCGACGCCGCATCCAGCACTTTGCCCTTGAGGATCAGGTCAGACATGCTGGCAAGCCGTGGGTCCGAGTCGAGGATCGGCACACCCGTCAACCGGCGAAACAGGGTTCTTGCCATGTTCGTCGCATGCGGAAGATCTGCTGCGCGGGCGAGCAAGCCGTTTGCCAGGATTCGGATCGGATGCTCCGCGCCCTGGAGGGTGCCGGCGGAATCCGAGATCCGGACTTTTACCAAAGAAGGGCTGGGATCCAAGAAGTAGATCTTCAAGGAGGAAGTTCCTGCCCCTACAGCGAGCTGACCTGAGGGAGCGCCCGAGCATGCAGGATTGGTGAAGAATTGCGAGGAGCCGACACCGACCAGGCTGAGCTGGCGTGCACCCGTGAGGCGCGATTCGTTTCCGAACTTATCCGAGAAAGTGATCGTGATCGCCGACGAACAAGCTTTCTGCGGCACCGAACCGGGGCCGGTAGCCCGGATCGAAACGGGTGCGTTGGCCTGAACCGCCTGGTTTTGCGTAGCGACCAAAATCGTGGTGCCGTCGGTGTCGACGTAGTCGGTCGTGACGGGGAAGTTCGAGTAGATACTGTTGGTTTTCAGGTAAAAAGAGATTTTTTGCGTGCTGATCACTTCGGGAGGGCGCTGGCCGGCGGGAGGTGCCGGAACAGGATTCATGATCGCCATCTTATCGGTAGGGTAGTTGCACGCGGCATCGAGAAACGTGTTGGCGGGAGCGGCGTGGAGTCGGATCTGAGCTGGGTTCGAGCCCAGGGTGTTGACGATGTTTCCGTCCCCGTCGAGAGTCGAAACGGTCATCGGGCCAGAGCACTCACCGGCAGTCGCGGAGATGGGAGTGGTGGTGAAACCGATGGCGGGTTTGAAGTTGGTCACGCCGCTGTCGGTCGCGAGCACTGATCCGGCATTGGTGTTCACTTGGGTTTGAACGGAGAATTTGATCTGGTTCGGGAGGCTTGAGCGGTAGGTGAAGCCGGTGGTATCGGTCGTTCCTACCGGTACGTCGATGAGAAAGTAGCCGCCGAAGGAAGGACCGCCGGGGATGGCGGTGGGAGAAGAGATTCCCGCAGGATATCCGCCTGGCAACGAGGAACTGGTCGCGATCTGAGCGCCGCGTCCGTTTTGGCCGGCATCTCGGTAGACTTTGGTCGAAGACCAACCCGCGGCGGTGTCGCTCCAAATGGCCACGAGTGCCTTAACGGCTCCGGTGGTCGGGCTTTTGACGAAGGAGGCCTGCCACGTCGGATCCGGGCAGGGGACTCTCAGGGTCGCCGCAGGGATATTGCAGGATTGGACGGTGTTGCCAATTTCGTAGTTGTAGAAGTTGAACCGATCTTCGCCCATGAACTGATTGCCGAAAGAGATCGCGCGGCCCGTGGGCTTGTTGCGATTGCGGTAACTGGTGACGTCCGGCTGCTTCGGGCCGGCGGTTTTATAGAGGGGGCAAGCAGTCGTAGGCTGAATCTCACAGAGGTCCGCGAGAGCGGATGGGCTCGAGAGTGCCAATGCGGTGGCGGCAGCAGTCCTAATCCCCAGTCGACTATTCAATTTTGATCTCATTGAGCTTTTCCCCCGATCAGCAAACCCGGCCAAAACGGGTTAGGTGCTGATGTTGACTGGCTGAAACCGAACGGTCTGGAGTTGTTTCCCCCGACTCCCCCGCTCAGGCCGATCGATGGAACCCCTTCCAAAGACCAGCTTTTCTCTGCCAACAAACGTGCAACAAAAGACGATTAATTTAATCTACTATCGGAGTCGTGATCTGCAAATGTGTCATCCTGTACCTCAGGATGCGGGATCTACCGGCACTTAAGTGTGAAGGACTGTAATCTATGGCTTTGTGACCATTTTTATCCCCAGTATCCAAAAAAAAATAGGCCGCCGAAGTTGTTGATTAATATGGTCGTATATACTTTTTTTGTGTAAAATCAAGCTGGGGTGGTCGAATCAATATGTCGAAACAATCGGTATGTGTTCGGATGTTGGGTGAGGTCAGGCCGCTGATTCGTGTAGGAGCGGGCTTTTTCTGCATGCTGACTCTCTCGGCATGCGGCGTGAGCAAACTGAGCACCAGCCTGACTTCGAGCCTCATCTCTAGCGGCGATCGGCGAATCGGTTTCAGCCAGCTGGATGCGGCGCTAATCCAACCCAAATGCGTTTCCTGCCACAACTCTTCCAGTCCGGGCGGGGGAATCAATTTGGAGAGCTACGCAGCCCTGATGAGTTCGGGATCAGTCGTTCCTCGTCTGGCTGCCGCCAGTCGTTTTTATGCGTCCATCCAAGAAGGCTCCATGCCCATCGGGGCCACTGTTTCAGCTAGCCAGCTTCAGATGGTTCGCAATTGGATCAATGCAGGCGCGAATTTGAATGGGATTGCCGGAGGAGGAAAGGGGCTCAGTCTTGGCGCGGCACTTCCCGCATCGGGTCCTGTCAGCGGCAATACGATCCTGACGCTTACGGGAAGCGGCTTTGATTCTAATCTTCAGGTCCTCGTGGGCGGAGCCCCTTGCGGAGAGCTGGTAGTCGATTCCGCGGAGCAGGCGAGCTGCGTGACGCCCGCTCACGCAGCGGGTGCGGTCGATGTCTCCATCGCTGCAGGAAGCGGCAAATTCTCGGTCCTCTCGGGCGGCTTCATGTACCGGACAGTGACGTCTGGAGCGCCCACGATTAACTCGATCTCACCCAACTCCGGGGACTCGGCGGGCGGAGTGCAAATCACGATCATGGGGTCGGGCTTTCAAGCGGGAGTCAAAGTCACCCTGGATCGGATCGGCAGCTGCTCATCGATGGTTCGGCTCTCCACCACCTCGTTGAACTGCGTGGTTCCGGCGCATGGGGGCGGTTCCGTTTCGGTCGACGTGACCAATCCGGATGGACAGCGGGCAGCGTTGGCCGGTGGCTACGCCTATCAGATTAAAATCCTCTATTCCGCTCTCTATGCGAGCGTGATCCAGCCGAAATGCGTGAGCTGCCACTCGACCGCCAATCCGATGGGACAAGTCGACCTTTCCACTTATTCGGCGATGATGGCTGCCTCTTCCGTCGTCGTTCCCGGCAATCCGGGTACGAGCCGGCTTTACTCATCGAGCCTGGCGTCCGGGGCTCCCACGATGCCTCCCCGGGGGCCCTATTTAAGCACGATCGAGAGCCAGGCCATCGCGGACTGGATCCGGGCCGGCGCGATCAGTGATACGGGTCCGACCTTGAGTTCGATTTCCACGAACGCCGGTCCGGTTGCAGGTGGAACCCCGATGACTTTCATCGGCTCGAATTTCGACTCCACCATGAAGATCACCTTGGGAGGCATCCCTTGCGCTTCGATCGCAGTGGCGAGCGCCACTTCGGCGACCTGCATTGCTCCCGCCCACTCCGCCCAGGTCGTGGACGTAGTGGTCACCAATCATGATCTTCAAAGCGCCACCCTTCTGGGAGCTTACATCTACCGCACGGGAGGACCGACAATCTCGACGGTCGCTCCTGGTACCGGGTCAATCGCGGGTGGTACTCTCCTGACCGTGACAGGCAGCGGCTTTGCTCCAGGTATGGTCGCAGCTCTGGGATTGGCTGCCACTTCCGGCGACCGAGTCGCCTGTACCGGTGTTTCAGTGCTCTCTCCGACAAGCTTCACTTGCACGACAGGAGCGCATCCGGCTGGCCTGGTGGATATTTTCGTCACGAATCCAGACCTTCAATCCGTGACGAAATCCGTCGCCTACGCCTATGGCGTTCCGGTCAATGTGATTTCAATCAGCCCAGTCACGGGAACATCGGACGGCAACCTTCTCGTCACGATCACGGGTTCCGGCTTCGTGACTGGAGCGACAGTCAAGATCGGTAACTCGATCTGTCTTTCTCCGAACGTCGTTTCCTCGACCTCCCTGACCTGCACCGCGCCTTCCCACGCTCCGGGATCGGCAAATGTGGTGGTCTCGAACCTGTCCGGCACACCTGGGGTCCTGGGTGGCGGCTACGAGTACACGACGGCTCCGCGTTTCTCCGCGATCAACTCCTATATTTTCCAGGCGAAATGCGTGGGCTGCCATGGACTGGGAAGCGTGGGTGGTGGGGTCAACCTCTCGAGTTACTTCAATACGATCAGCACCGGATCGGTGGTTCCTCAAAACTCCGGGGGAAGCACGACCTACACCACGGTCAGGAACGGATCGATGCCGAAATCGAATCAGCTCCCGGCAAGCGACGTAGCCGCTATCCGGGCCTGGATCGACGCCGGCGCTTTGAATAATTAGCCGCTGATCGGGAGTTCTTTGGCCCTAAAAGGGGTTTGCAATCGCCTGAGATTGTAACCTTTTCCGGTCCGGACCGTATTGAGGTATATGAAACTTATCATGGCTTTGATGGTCCTGAGTCTAAGCCCCTACGTTCATGCCGCTGATCAGCGGGAGGTGAAAATGGAAAACTTCAAAAAACCCACCGTGTCCGAGCTCAAGCAAAAGCTCACACCTGCCCAGTTCGATGTTACCCAAAAGGAAGGAACAGAGCGGCCTTTCGAGAATCCCTACTGGGATAACCACGAGGCTGGCATCTATGTTGATGTCGTCTCCGGCGAGCCGCTCTTCAGCTCGCTTGACAAGTTCGAGTCCGGCACCGGCTGGCCGAGCTTCTCTCGACCCCTTGAAAGCGAAAATGTCGTCACCAAAACCGATCGGAAGTTCCTTTTCATGACTCGGACGGAAGTTCGTTCCAAGCACGCTGATTCGCACTTGGGGCATGTTTTCGAGGATGGACCGAAACCCACTGGAATGCGCTATTGCCTGAACTCGGCGTCACTCCGTTTCGTTCCTGTCTCCCAGCTCGAGAAAGCAGGGTACGGAAAGTATCTCGGTCTTTTCGAAAAGAAAGCGGGCGCACCTGATCCTTCCCCTTCGTCCTCCCGTCCGGTTTCGAGCGTCGCGCCCATCACGCCTCGGGTGGCTGCGGGTCTGCAAGTCGCGACGATGGCGGGTGGCTGCTTCTGGGGAGTCGAAGACTTGCTCCGCAAGCTTCCCGGAGTGGTTGAGATCGCAGTGGGTTATAGTGGTGGCGGTGTTCCGAACGCCAAGTACGAGCAGGTTAAGAAGGGCGGCACGGGTCACGCCGAAGCGGTCCAGCTCATCTATGATCCGAAGAAAATCAGTTATGAGGAGATCCTCAAGTTTTTTTTCAAGCTCCATGATCCCACCACCTTGGATCAACAGGGCAACGACGTCGGCTCCCAGTATCGTTCGGTGGTTTTCTACCATGATGATCAGCAGCGCCAAACCGCCGAAAAAATCAAGCAGGAGGTCGATCAGTCCGGGAAGTGGAAGCGTCCCGTGGTCACCGCGATCGAGCCCGCCAAGGAGTTCTATCGCGCTGAAGAATATCACCAGGACTACTTGGTCAAGAACCCGGGTGGATATACCTGCCATTACGTTCGGAACTGATCGCTGATTCTCGTTCTCATGCCTTCAGCGAAGCGAGGCCCGTTTGCCGGCGCTGAGGGCGCGGTCCAAGTTGAAAGCCGCACTGATCAGGGCCAGGTGGGTGAAGGCTTGCGGAAAGTTTCCGAGCGCCTGCCCACTTGGACCGGTTTGTTCCGCGTAGAGTCCAAGATGGCTGGCGTATCCGAGCATCCGCTCGAATAGGAGGCGCGCTTGATCGAGCTTTCCAGGATCCACCCTGCCTGCCCGGGTAAGGGCTTCGACCAACCAGAATGAACACATGTTGAAAGTGCCTTCGTTCCCGCCGACACCGTCATTGAGCGTCTCGGTATCAT
>JAYVNB010000294.1:0-3348 GCA_043759365.1 Bacteriovoracaceae bacterium
ATCGATTATCTGACGCCCAACGAGCTCGAGCAGCGGGTCCGAAAGGATCCATCAAACCCAGACAACCGCCGGTTCGATCTCCTGCTCTGATCGCCTCATGGTCTCCAGCCTACCGCCCGCACTACAAACCTTTAGCTATGGGGACGAAACCTACCTCGTCGACAAACGGCGAGACTACCGCTTTAGAAACGTTCACGTTCTTCTCCACGAGGACGGCACCCGCGACTTTGAGACCTATGGTAAAAAAGTCTTGGTTTCAAAACTCAATCCAGATCGCACCGAAATAATCGAAGTTGCCGCCTAACCTTGCCGATACCCTAGTCGACAGATTTCCTTGGTATTTAACCGGACACAATCGCTCGGTAACGACAGAAATTATAGAAAAATGTCTGGACGCTCTGGATCTGGCGTCAGACCGTTGCCGAACGCCATCCAGCCTCAGATCCGGTACCCCGATCCAGTGGCTGTCTGCCTGAATCGACTGGAGGCTGCAGGCCTCAGAGAAGCACCTGAGCCAGTAGACTTATTGCCAGGTATCGAGGACGGCGCTGGCCGTGAGATCTCTGAGCTCCGAAGTCGTTCCTCCTCGAAAACCCAAGATCCCCTGCAGTCCACTTGATAATTGTGAGTCCCTAATGAAGGTGGTTGTCTTCGGCACCATCACAAAGGGCTTCGAAGCATCTCGGAGATAGAGGCTGATCTTAGCCCCGTCCTCAGACGAGTATTGGCCATTGCGGTCAAATTGACCGATCTGTGCCGTGAAGGAGTGAGTCACGATACCGGTATCGTTCTTCATGACCGTGAACAGAACCAACGGGTGAGCGACCACTGATTCCGGAGTAGTCCCGGGGCAGTCAGTTCCTCCGTCCGTAAAAATGACTCTACGCAGGTCCGGTAGCTCAATTTTTACTGTGTAATCACCGCTGAGGTCGCTGTAGGGAAAAGCTAGTTTCTTGATGCTGCTCGCGCCAGTAGGCATGCCGAATTCGACAGCAAAAGCGCTGGACGCCAGGAAACCAATGCTGACCATAATCAGTGTTGCAAAGGAGCAAACCGACTTCAACACAGGGTTGGAAAGCGATTGAGACCTATCAAAGACAGGGAATGGGTTCGTTGAGGCGCCGAGAGCCGCGCATGCGGAGACTCAGCGCTCCTGGATCATGGTCAAGAGATCCGCGGTGGTCCGGGCCCGCTTGACGGCAGTGAGCACCTCTCGGGGAACGGCGTCCGAGATATCGCGAACCAAACTGACCCACTGCTTGACCCGACTCGGGATGAAGCCGGAGTTCGCTGCCCGGTCTTGAGTGAGGGCTGCGTAACGCTCGATCCCCAGCCGCAAACGATCGGCGAGTCCCAACGGAATGTCCGTGCGAAGCTCCGGCAGTGATCGTGCAGCGCGCACATCGTGAGCGAGAAATGGATTCTTCAGGATGCCTCGGCCGATCATGAAATGAATGCAGCCGGTCTCAGCCGCGCAGCGGACGACATCCGAGGCACTGAATAAGTCCCCATTGGCGACCACTGGGATCGATAGACGTGATTTAACCCGTGCAACTGCGTCCCAATGCACTCCCGGCTGATAGCGCTCTTGCTTGGTTCGGGCATGAATCGTAATCCAGCTTGCACCGCCGTCCGCGACTGCTCGGGCGATGACATCGACGTCGTTGGGGTCTTCCCAGCCGAGCCTGATCTTCGCTGAGACGGGAATGACAGCAGGTAACGCCTTGCGGACCGCACTGATGATTTCTGCTATGGCGCCGGGGCGTTTGAGAAGTGAAGCGCCACCCGAGTGGCGGAGAATGGTCGGAGCGGGGCATCCAAAGTTGATGTCGATCGCTCGAGCGCCGGCAACACAGGCTTCGATAGCGGAAGCGGCCAGCAGTTCAGCCGAATCTCCTAAGAGTTGCAACTGAAGCGGAAGGCTCGCCGTACCGAAGATGGGCCCATTGAGGTCCGGTATATCGCGCAGGATTTGTTGTGTGGAGACAACGGCCTGGCCTACGCGAACGAATTCGGAGACCGCGAAATCGAAGCCTCCTAGGTCAGCGATGAGAGCGCGCATGGGCGCATCCATCACGCCTTCCATGGGCGCGAGCACGATTGCGGTTTGGTTGGGGAGTAAAAAACGCATGCCTGGCGGTTGTTGTACCACAACGGGAGAGCGGGAGCGTGTAGGAGCCCCCCCCCATTGAACTACACAGTCTGAGCGACTCCTAACGACTGGGAGAGTACGGCCACGGATCGGAGCTCAATTGAGCGGGTTAGGGGGCTGGAGACACGACCCATCTCACCCACTTGCTCAATAGAAGTAAAGTGATGGCTAGGGTGCCACAAGTGAGTGCAATCCCCAACGCGAAAGGACTTTGTTGCCACAGTCCGAGTCCGACAGTTGTTGAAGCCCAGGCCCGAGTGCTCTGGTAGCCTCGTCCGGGTCCTGCATCAAATACGTCGCACCTGAAAGTAAGGGCTTCCTTCACTTTAAAATTGGCCTGGTCAGCTTTGCTTCCAAATATTTCGTTGAACTTGTCGTAAATAGACGTTCCCGAGACTATCGGCGACTTCAGTTCCTCGGAAACCTCTTTCACGACGCGGTCTCGGCAGGCTAAATCCGGTCGCGACACAATGGAGTCATGGGCAAAAACGACGATCCACCAGATCGCTCCGGCTGCGCTGGTGCTCACGAGGACCACCAAGGCGCTCCAGTAGAGGCGTAGCAGGATGAGAGCTCGTCTACTCATTCCTTCATGATACAGGCCAAGCTCGAGTCGAGCAATAAGACCCGAACTTAGGCCCAGTTCATTTCAACGTTGCTGGATTACTTCCACGTGTTTCATCAAGGCGTTAGGTGAGGGCTTTGAATCCTCGCCGTAGCCGAAGTCAGGCCAAGTTGCCTTGTACAAAACGACCTTAGCAGGCCGTTGATAAATCCCGCCTGATCAGTATTCTCCGTCCATGCGCGGACGAATCAACGAAGCCCCCCAGCTCTTTGCGATGTTCCATGTTGAGGACCGGATCCGGGCGGATCATCCGCTGAGACGCGTAAAGCTATATGCCGACGAGATCATTGTCTCGATGAGTCGCACTCTACACGATCCGTTCGGATCGCCAGTTTTTCGAGAAACTCGATCACGACCTTCTTTACCGCTGGTTTTTGGCCATGGATCTCGATGCGCCGTCGATTGACCACTCGACGTTTTCCCGCAACCGCGAGCGGCTGCTGGAGCATGAAGTGGCCCGGAAGTTCTTCGAAAAGGTCGTGGAGTTCGCGCGCTCCGAGAAGCTTTTGTCGCACGAGCACTTCACGGTGGATGGCACCCTGGTCGAAAGCCTGGCTTCGATGACAATGAC
>JAYVNB010000295.1:0-10303 GCA_043759365.1 Bacteriovoracaceae bacterium
AAACCCACCGATCTCGACCCAGGAGCCGATCTCAATCATTTTCTCAATCGCATGAACTTCAGGAGGCTCGCGCACGAGCTTCGAAGTGCTCCCGACTTCTCTCACTACGAAACCGCGGCCGTGGCGGCACTTCTGGGCTGCGGCGATGTGCCGGCTTATCTGGGACTGGCTGGCACGCCCTTGCGCGATCGCCATGAAGCGACCCATCCTGGGACTATCCCTGCGTTCGAGCGCGAAATCACGTCCCATGTCACGGACAGCTATGTCCGGATCGAAGCGCTTCAAGATCGCCTCTACAATGCGCTCAGCTCTTACGGGGAGGACGAGTTCGATCGTCGCCGAAACGAACTCCTGGACGTATCGAGAGTGGCAGCCCTTCGCTACCTTTTCGAGAGTCGAGGCGTGAACGTCAAAGCGTTCTCGTTGAGCCGTGAACCCGGTCCCGATACTTATGGTTATGGATTCCATGAGTTCGCGGGAGAGCAGGGCGGACTTTGGAGATTGGCGTGCGCGTTCATTCCAGGGATGGTCGAGCGGGACCCGAGCCGCTTCGGTGGATTGGTTAAGTATGACCCGGCCTATGCGGACGAGGGATCGCACCCGGAGCTTCCGCTTTGCCGGGTTCTGCGAACTGCGGCCGGTCTACCCTGATTTCCGGCTCCAGAGGCGTTTCATCCAGGCTTCGACATCCTTGATCTCAGTGGGGATTCCGGCAGAAAGGTTTTTGCACCCTTTCGTCGTCACGACCACGTCGTCTTCGATTCGAATACCGATGCCACGGTACTTGGCGGGAACGGTCAGATCGTCGACCTGAAAGTAAAGGCCCGGCTCAACCGTGAGGACCATGCCGGGTTCAAGCTTTCCATACTTGTAGTTCTCGGCACGTGCGGCTGCGCAGTCATGGACGTCGAGACCGAGCATGTGACTCACGTTGTGGAGGGAGTAGCGTTTGTAGAATTGGTTTTCATCCCGGAGGGCTTCGGCGGCTGAAGTAGGGAGGATCCCCAAGTCCTCGAGACCGTGGGCCAGAACCTTCATCGCCGCCCGATTGGGCTCCATGAAGTCGTTGCCGGGCCGGACGGCTTTGAGTGCGGCGCGCTGGGCCTCGAGGACGAGCCCGTAGATCTGTTTCTGGGCCGGATTGTACTTGCCGCTGATCGGAAGGGTCCGGGTAATATCGGCGGTGTAGAGCGAATTGCCTTCGATTCCGGCATCGAGGAGGAGGAGATCGCCTTTTCGGAGATTCCCATCGTTCTTTTTCCAATGAAGGGTGCAACCATGAGAGCCCGAGGCGACGATCGAGCCGTACCCGACATCGTTTCCCTCCATTCGAGCGCGGGTGAAGAACACGCCTTCCAGCTCGCGTTCGGTCTTTGCGGTCTTGAGCCGGCGAATCACGTCCTCGAAGCCCCGGTGGGTGGCGTTCACTGCGGAGGCGAGCTCCTTGATCTCATCGCTGTCCTTGATGAGGCGCATTTCGGAGAGCGAGGTCGTGAACGCCTCGTCGCGCCGGGTTTGATCCACGGCCCCTTGGCCGACCCAACCCTCGAGCGGAGCCGATTGGTTTCGCAGGATTCGAAATCCATCGACGGCGACGTTCACCGAGGATTTCACGAAAGCTTCGAGTTCGGGAAGCGCGCGGGTATCAGCGATCCCGTAGCGGGCGCGGCTCTCGGGGACGCCGAGGCGCGCGCCCTCCCAAAGCTCTCCCTTGATCCGGTCCGTGAAGAAAGTCGCGTCTGTCTTGCCCGGGTTTGGCTCGACAAAGAGGACATCGCGGTGCTTGCCTCCGGCCTCGGGCACCAAAGCGAGCACGCAATCAGGCTCCATGTTCCCCGTGAGGTAGTAGAAGTCGGTGCTCGGGCGAAAGCTGTAGTAGGTGTCGTTGGCACGAACCTTCATGTGACCGGTCGGGATGAGCAGTAACTCGCCCGGAAACATCTTCGAGAGGACTTCGCGTCGGCGCTTGAAGTTGGTCGTGTTCCGGATCGGAGCCGGGAGTTTCCCACTCGCAGGCTTCCAATTCTTCAACATGAAGGAGACCAAGTTCGGCGGATTGACCGAGTCGTGAGTGTTCATCTTCGGCACGATAACCGTAAAGTCCGCGCGAGCCAACGGCGGAACAGCCCCCCTCTCAACGGCAATGCGAGTGCAAAATCCGATGGGAGCGTGCTAACCCCGGTCACACGATGTCACCTACCTTAATTCCAATCCTCCTGCTTCTCGTGGCGATCACTTCGATCCAGGGAGGAGCCTCCCTGGCCAAAACCCTGTTTCCGCTGGTCGGTGCCCCGGGAGCGACTGCGCTGAGGTTGACATTCGCGGTTTGATGTTGATCGGGTACTGGCGACCCTGGAGGGCACGCTTGAAGCGTCAGGAGCTGAAGAACATCTTGATCTACGGAGTATCGCTCGGCCTCATGAACCTGTGGTTCTCCCGATCTCTCCCCTGGGGACTCGCCTGGATCTAATCGGCATGGCCTACGCTCTGGGAGCAGGGGACTGCCGCCCTGGTCGCAGTACCCGTCGGAGTGGCGAGAGCTGGCAACCGGCTTCTCAGTTTCTCCCTGCTTCCCGTGGCGTTGGCAGTGGCTTTTCTCTCCAGCGCATTGCCCTATTCGCTTGAGATGGTCGCCCTGAAGCGACTTCCTCGTAAAACCTTTGGAATCCTCATGAGTTTGGACCCCGCGGTCGCAGCAATCCTGGGACGTCTGTTCTTGCGTGAGTATTTGGATGCGACGCAATGGGGAGCGATCGCTTGTGTGGTCGTGGCCTCGTTAGGCAGTGCTACTTGAGCATGATTCGAGTAATGGAGAGGACCATGAGAAATCCGCATTTTGTCTGGAGAGGCCTGTTCGGAGGCTTGTTAGGATTGTGCTTGGCCTCCGGTTCGACTCGTGCCACTTCGCCTTCTGCGGATGCGGTGATCACGTTTCTCCACACCAATGATCTGCACGGACGGGTGATCTCGGGACTGGACTTCGAGGATGTGACTCGGGGAGGACTCGCGCGCGCCGCCACTCTGGTCAAACGGATTCGTTCCGAAAATCCAAACGTTTTCTTCGTGGACTCCGGTGATCTCCTGCATGGCTCACCCGTCGAGTTCATGACCCGGGGAACGAGCATGGTCGAGGCCATGAATGCGGCAGGAGTCGAGATCTCGACTCCGGGCAACCACGAGTTCGATTGGGGACAGGATAATACCCGGCGCGCCATGGAGCTCGCACATTTTCAGTGGGTTTCGTCCAATGTCCTGGAACGCGCGACGAGTGCGCCCCTCTCTCCGGCGCTCCCTTACGTCATCCGGGAACTGGGAGGAGTGCGGGTCGCTTTTTTCGGACTGACGACGCTTGAGACGGTCGACCTCGAATGGCCCCCTTTCATCGATCGACTGCGCTTCGATGATCCGATTGTGGTCGCGGCGCGGCTGGTGCCCGAGCTTCGTCGACAAGCGGACGTGGTCGTTGCGCTTTCCCACTTGGGAGTGCTCGAGGATATTCGTTTATCGGAGCAGGTTCCTGGCATCGACGTGATTCTAGGTGGCCACTCTCATACGACCCTCGAGACCCGCGAGGAGAATGCCGGTGTTCAAATCGCGCAGACCGGCTTTTATGGCCAGTTCTTGGGTCGATTGGATTTGAAGCTTCACCGCGACAGCGAATTGGACCCTTGGAAGATCGTCGATGTGAACGGAAAAAACGGCCACTGGTGGCAGCCTGCCCAGTCTGCTCTGATTCCGCTCGGACCCGAAGTGGAGCCGGACCCCGCGGTCGTAGCGGCTTACACAACCGCATGGAACGATTGGAAGGAACTAGGATTCGCTTCTTTGGGGATCGCGAGCGTTCCTGTTTCAGAGCGTCCCGATCACGGTGTACCCGGCGACTCCCCCATGTCGCGGTTTCTCGCTGATCGACTCCGAGAGAGCACGCATGCAGACCTTGCCCTGACCGATGGGGGCTGGAGCGGCCATCTCGAAGCGGGAGCCGTGACTCCATTCCTACTTTGGAACACGATGGGGGGTTACACTCGACAGAACATCCTCACCTTTCAGGTCACGGGAGTTCAGGTTCTCGCGTTTCTTGAGCAGTACGCTGAGTTTTCCGGTTCTGCATCCATCGGTGTCTCTGGATTGATGGTTGAGATCGACCCTGCGCTTCCAGTGGGGCACCGCGTGATCCGAGCCGAGCTGAAAAGCCAGGCCATTGATGGGTCGGCGAGCTACTCGATTTCGGGTGTCGCTTATGTGTTGCAGCGGTTTCCAACTTTGATGTCCTCAGCGCCTTCGACGGTGGAGTTTCCAATTCCTTGGTCTCGAGACCTGATTCTTGAAGCAACGCGAAAACTCCCCGGCATTCTTCCCGATACTTTTCCCCGGATCGTGGTTCAATAGGTCGCTCCAGCAGTCCCACCTCCGGCAATCATCCGAAAAGGAAATTTGGAATGAAGCTTCAGCTCCCACGTGTCCTCATCGCTCCACTCTCCTTGGCTTTGTTGGCCTCCTCCGCCCATGCAGCCGATCTCGTTGTTCATGCCGCCGAAACCGGCGTTGGAAAATTCCATCGCTTCGATAATTCGGTCCATCCCTACGGCGCTCAAAGCGAATGGAAGGATTACGTCTATCCACCCGGGTTGGATGGCCACACCGGCACGATGTCCAAGAATCCAGACGGCTCCTACATCGTTTTTTTCACGAATCTCCAGGAGCTCTTGGCCAGCGTGGTGAAAGTGTCGACGCTTGAACAGCGTCCCGTCGATCTCCTCAATATCGAGGCTCACGGAATGCCGGGTGGAATGTGGTTTCCTAAAACCGCCGCTCAACGCGATGGTTTCGAATGTTTTCAGTGGCGTGCTGCCGCCTACGGTCCCGATCGGGGCAACTACGACCAGTACTACTCGGAAGTCACGAAATCGGAGATCGATCAGTTCCGTCAATATGCGCAAGCCGCATCCCATGGCCACCAGCCCTGCGTGACCGGGCTGGCCGAGTGGACGGAAGTTTCGGCGCAGGTTCCTGGACTCGCTTCGGCTTTCGCACCCCGTGCGGAGATCCATCTCGTTTCATGCATCGTAGGACTCGGAAATACGGGCAACACTTTCACGGGCGGTTTGGCCAAGCTTTTGTTTCCGAGCGCTTCGGGTCAGGTGCTTTCATCAATCAATTTCGGCTTAGGGGATTGGTCGATGCCAGAAGGAATGGGCTTCTGGGACTATCTGAGCGACGCACAACTGGCCCACGACAACGAAATTTATCCAGTCAACCGTTCAGACCGTGAAATCTGGCAAAAAGGCGCTGTGCGGTTTGCCCAAAGTGCCGGGGGACAGGTTACGGTCGGGGTGTTCGGCAATCTCCAATATGTCGACGTCAACACCCACTTCGTGGCTCATTCGACTTCCTTCCTTCCTGACCCAGGGGAGGGGAGCAACAAGTCGAGTCTCTTGCAGGGTCAGCACGCGCGGATTCCTGGCACGGGTGTGATGATCGATCTTTCTCTGTGAGCCCGCTCCCAGCGAGCGGCTACTGAAGTTGCCGCTGATCGGGATCGGTGATAGGATTTCAGGCAGTTGATGAAGCAAATACTGGTCATTGAAGACGATCGCGATATCCAAGCCAACCTCAAGGAACTCCTGGAGGATGAGGGGTATGCCGTGACTTGTATGTTCAATGGTCATGAAGCGGTGGAATATTTGAAACGAAGAGGGCGGCAACCCGACTTGATTCTCCTCGATCTCATGATGCCGATTTGCGACGGCTACGCGTTTCGTGAATTTCAAACCCGGGATCCGCTCTTGGCGGCCATTCCCGTTCGCTTGATGACGGCAGCCGCGGGGGTGGATCTCCCGCGGCTACTGCTCGGTCCCGGTGAAGTGA
Source organism: Bacteriovoracaceae bacterium (assembly GCA_043759365.1). Taxonomy (GTDB): domain Bacteria; phylum Bdellovibrionota; class UBA1018; order UBA1018; family UBA1018; genus JAYVNB01. The sequence goes on from JAYVNB010000295.1 coordinate 5,869, forward strand.
TCCGAAAGCCCATCGACGTCGATACGCTGCTGGGAGTCCTGGGACAGGCCCTGGCACGAATTCCGGCTTAGTGGAGTGCTCCGCGCCGAGAAAGGTGCGGTTCACACTCACTCGGAACGAAAGTTCTCGAGCAGCGGGATCTCACGAGTCTGTCCGAGGAACTCGCCGAGGTAGATCTTTTCTTCAAGCCATTTCATCTCGGTTTCCATACCGGATTTGAAAAGGCATTTTTTCCAGACTCGAAGCTCAGGATCCCAGCGATAGGCGCGCGACTTGAGCAGGTCTTTGCGATCGAAATGCGCCCGGTAGGCGCAGATCTCGATGAAGGGCTCGCGGGCGGAGCGAATCAATTCGAACAGGTAGGGCTTGTCGATTTGGGGATCGCGTAAGGAAAGGAGATAAAGGAGTGCGTTCACGTCGTTCATCGCGCGATGGGCGCGAGTAAAAAAACCGTGGTAAAGTGACAAAAACTCGAGCTTTTGGGAAGGATAGCCTTTCGAGGCCCAGTCCATGTGCTCGAGGGAGCAGGCCCAGTTTTTCTTCGAGGCGACAGGAGCGCCCTTTTCGATGAACGGGCGGTCGAACGAGGCTTTGTGGGCGATGATCAAATCCGCGTCGCCCAGGAGCGCTGAGACTTTTTGCCAGTCGATCGACTGGCCTGCGAGATCCGAATCCTTCAGCCCTGTGATCCGTTGAATGCTCTCGTCCAAGGGATGGCCAGGATCCTGGAGACCGCAGTAGGACTCTCCCGTCTGGACGATTTCACCGGTTTCGCGATGGTAAGTGAACATTCTAACCGCGATCTCGACGACCTGGTGATCGCGATGGTTCAGGCCTGTGGTTTCCGTATCCACGACCGCGCCTTTGCGAAGGCTCGCGCGATTCTCGTCCAGCCACTGGCGAGTCGCGTGGGGTGGAAATGGAACCACGCCGTCGAACTTCTTCAACAAGACGGTCTCTCCGTCCTCGGACATCCCGAACCAATGAAAGCCTTCGTTCGCCATGTTTTGCATCTTCGGGGGTTCTATCGATTCTATCGCCGCTCGTCCAGGAGGAGCGACAGGATTCGGCGGCACTTCGCGGCGTCAAGAGGCCGACGGGGTGGGTTGAGAAGTGGGTTCGAGCGTGGCGACCTCCCCAAAGAGCATGAGTGTCGTGAGGATCAGGATTTCACGGAGAGCGTAAATCAGGGAGCCGATGGACATCAGTGGGGTCACCTCTTGTCCAGTTCTACGCTGCGCAACCGAACAAAGTGTCGATTGGGGATTTTTATCGGGGATCAGGCGCGAGTGCGGAGCCTAGGAAATGGACAAATCCTTCGCCGCCGCCTAACTTCAGGTCATGAGTGAAGGCAAATTGGAACTGCACCCCAGAAACCGCCATCGGGATCGCTATGACTTTCCGGATCTCATTCAAGGAAGCCCCGAGCTTTCGAAGTTCGTCGCCCAGAACGCCTATGGCGACGAATCCGTCGATTTCACTGACCCTAAAGCCGTTCTCGCCCTCAATCGGGCGATTTTGAAACGGTTCTACGGAGTCGCGGGCTGGGATATCCCCGCCCAGTACCTTTGCCCGCCCATTCCGGGGCGAGCCGACTACATCCATCACTTGGCCGATCTCTTGGAGTCGGGTCACGAGGGAGGGGTCCCTCGCGGCCCGAAAGTCCGCATCCTCGATATCGGGGTCGGTGCAAGCTGCGTCTATCCGATCATCGCGCAAAGTGAGTATGGATGGAGTTTTGTCGGCTCCGACATCGACTCAGTTGCATTAGCCTCCGCTCAGCGCATTTTGGATGCCAATCCGATCCTTCGCAAAGGAGTCGAGCTCCGACTTCAGCGTTCGCCGTTGGACGTGATGAAAGGGGTCGTCAAGCCGGGGGAGACCTTCGATGCGGTGATCTGCAATCCTCCCTTCCACTCGTCGCTCGAAGAGGCCCAGGATCGAAGTCGCCGCAAATGGCGCAACCTGGGTAAGACTGCGGCGATCGGCACAACCTACAACCAGACACCCGTCCTGAACTTCGGGGGCCAAAGCACGGAACTCTGGTGCGAGGGCGGAGAGTCGGCTTTCGTTCGCCGAATGGTCGAAGAAAGCGCGCAAACGCCTTCGACATGCCTTTGGTACACCTCCCTGGTTTCGAGGGACACCAACCTGCCCGGAATTTATGGGGCTTTGGACCGCGCGGGTGCCGTCGATGGCGGCACTATGGAGATGGCACAAGGTCAGAAGAAAAGCCGGATCGTGGCCTGGACCTTCCTCAGTCGTGAACAGCGGGATGAATGGCGGAAAAAACGCGGGACCTCGGGGACCTGACACCCGGTTCAGGCGTGGGAGTCCGGTTCAACGAATTGCCAGCGTACTTCTGGGAAAGCTTCACGAGTGGCTTTTTCCAGCTGGTTGATCGCGAGGATCAGCTCCGAAACATCTCGGGTCCTTCCGGGGTTGATCTTGTAGCTCAGGAGGACTTCGTTCGGGCCGATTTGGAGGGCCAAGAGCCTGAGCAGTTTGCCGTCGGGGAACCGGTTGGCGATCTGCGACTCGAGAAAGGGCTTGAAGTCCGTAGAGGAGGCTTCGCCGATGATCAATGACTTGATCTCAACCGCGAGAATCACGGCCACGAGTACGAGAAGCAGGCCGACGAGGATCGAGCCGACCGCATCCCAGGCGGAATCTCCCGTCATCCAGGACACTAAAAGGCAGGTGGTGGCGATGAGGAGACCGACCATAGCCGCAGCATCCTCGGTGAAAATCACGAGGAGATCCGAGGAAGTCGTCTTTCGGAACCAAGTCCACAGGTCGCCATAGCGGTTTTGACGTCTGACCTCCCGGATGCAGGCTCGAAAGGAGAGGCTTTCGAGGACGAGGCTGATCGCGAGGATACCGAGGGCGAGTAACGGTGAGGCGATCCCTTCGTGGGTCTCCCGGTCCGAAAATTTGTGGACCCCTTCGTAGATTGTGAACAAACCCCCCATCGAGAAGAGCAGGATCGCGACGAGGAAGGACCAGAAAAACGCCTCACGTCCATACCCGAGGGGGTGGGCTTCGGTCGGGGCTTTTCGGGCCTTTTTCCCCCCAATCAGCAATAAAACCTGATTGGTGGTATCCACCAGGCTGTGCACGGCCTCGGCCAGCATCGAGGCACTTCCCGAAACCATCGCACCGATCAGTTTGGCGATCGCGATCCCGAGATTGGCCAGCAGAGCCAGGACGACGACTTTCGTGGACTCTCCACCAGCACTCATGGCCGATTGATTTACAGGAAACTGGGCTAGGAAACCACGCTTCGTTGCGCTAGACCCGTCCCATGTCGAACGCACCCAAGAATTTTGAACAACTGGCCCAAGGTCTCGCTGAATACGTGGTTTCGGACGGCGGCGAGCGGGAAGACTTCGTCGGTGATTGCGCCGAAAAAGGGGTCTGCGCGAACGACCTCGAAGCCTCTGATCACGCCTATTCCATCGCGATGCGGATTTTGGGCGAGCAGGAGCAGCTTCCCTGCCCTTGCGGCAACTGCGAGAGCGCCTGATCGGGACTGGGGCCATTCGAAAAACCCCAGGAATCCCCCTGTTCCGTCGAAAGCTCCAGTCTCTGTATCTCGTTTCCGAACGAAGGGGGGAGTAAGCTTCCGAGATGAATTCGCTCCTTACCCTTCTTTGTGTCAGCCTCTCCAGATCTGGGCAAGGACTCCGGATGGGGACTGGCTCTTGGCCGGAGCAGTGTTCACGAGCACTTTCGGCCACGTTGAAGGCGGCCGCTTAAGCCGGCAGTATGGCGGCAAGCGCGTGATGAGTTGAGCTATTTTACTGACCTTCCCATTCGCGGTTGGGGTGGGCCCAGGGCTGCTCCGAGGAAGCGTGGTTCCACTCCCGGGAGTGAGCCCACCTGCGTGGGCCTCCGTCATCTTGCTCGGAGAGACGGCGAGCCCGGGAACCTGGATGATCGCGGCCCTGGTCGCGTTGTCGGTTTTCGGCGCGAATCAGGCTCGCGAAACGATGATGTCCGAAAATGGCGAGTCAAGAGCACGGTCCCGGGGGTAGAGTCGCTTCCATGGGGAGTGCTTCGAACGAGTCCTACTATCAGGCAGTTCTCGCCCGAGACTATCGATTCGATGGCAAATTCTTCGTGGGCGTGAAGACCACGGGAATCTATTGCCGCCCGATTTGCCCCGCCCGACCCAAGCGGGAGAACATGGAGTTTTTCCCGGATGCGCTCGCCGCCGAAAAGGCAGGCTATCGGCCTTGCCTGCGCTGCCGCCCGGAGTGCGCGCCCTTTTCGCCGGCGTGGTCGGGACGAAACGCAGTCGTCAACCGGGCTTTGCGCCTGATCGCCTCACCGACCAGTCATGAAGGAGGCGAGGAGGAACTGGCAGGCCAAGTCGGCATGAGTGCCCGCCATCTACGTCGACTCTTTCAAGAGGAGCTAGGCAAGACTCCCA
>JAYVNB010000296.1:0-3311 GCA_043759365.1 Bacteriovoracaceae bacterium
GAAGCTTTGAAGTGCTCTGGCAATCCGAGCGACCTCAAGCTCCGGGTGAGCGGCTTGAGTCGGGACAAAGGCTATGACATCGAAGATGAAGGGGTCACCTTCGCCACGGAGATCCGCGAGGGCGAGGAGCCCGAGGACGATGATACGGGCAACGGTCAGCGCGGCCCGTTTTCCCGCTGACCTGACGGCCGGATCCCTGTAAACTGGTCATCATGCGATTGATCCTCCTGCTTGTGGCCATCCTCCTGCCTTTCGGGCTGTTCGGCCTGACCGTCGGAAAGCCAGCGGGAATGGCCTTGGGTCTCCTCATGGGAATCGGATTGCTGATTTATTGGGCCTCCACAGCTGAGAAGACCGTGATGGAGAGCCTATCGGATATCCAGGCTGCCTCCCCGGGGACCTTTCATTCGGTGAGTCGAGTCACCCGCGAAGAGCTTGGCGTGACAACGCCCGAGGTCTACGAGGTCGCCGAGGCGGCTCCCAACGCATTGATTGCCCGATTCGGAGGGGGGGCGGGTCGGATCATCCTCACCCAAGGTTTGCTGGCCTCGATCAGCGAGGAGGAGCTCAGGGTCGTCATTCGGGCACTCGTCCTGCGCCTCCGTTCACCGCTCCTCTCTCGTCAAACGTTTTGCGCCTCACTCGCCCATCGCCTTTTGGAATGGGCGCCCAAAGAATGGACCCGTTTCGTCCTGGCGGGAGATTCTCCCGATGTCGCCGAGCCCGATCGGTTGCGGCCGTTGGCGTTTCTGGGTTTTCTGCTGATCTATCCTTGGGCTAGGTTCGTCATTTGGTGTGGAAACTCCGCGGAAGGAGGAGCGCCTCCTGCCGAATTTTCCGCGGATGAACTCCTTCTTTGGGGTAATGCGATGCGAAAGGTGGGCGGTTCGTCGCAAACGGCCCGATTCACAGGTCAGCCCGGACTTCTTGCGCTTTACCTTTGTCCACCCCGCCCCATGAGCGATGTCATCAGCTTGGTTTGAACAACGGCGTGATCACCTTGTTTCCCGCGCTCAAGAGCGGTAAACCCAAACGGATATGATGAACACCGGCGGGCTCCCAAAAATCGATCTCACGACTTTCATCCTTTCCGTTTCTTCGGCGGCCTACATGGGTCTCGAGGAGAACCGGACGGATCTCGAGCTTGCCAGGCAAAACATTGATCTCCTCGAATTGATCCACGAAAAGACCCGAGGAAACCGGACTCCCGAAGAAGATCGCATGCTCGAACAGTTGCTGTTCGAGACCCGCATGCGCTTCGTGGAGACTCAGAGGAAGCTGGCCCAGAAATGAAATCCAAGTCCACTCTCGCGCTCGTCGTCCTGCTCTCGTTGAGCATCGGGCGCTTCAGCCAGCTTTCTCACGCCACCTCAACCGGGCCAGTTTCATCGGGCGAGAGTCCGGCCAACCCGAACATCTTCGTGAACCTTTCCAAGAAGGTAGTCCCGTCGGTGGTGAACATTTCGACGATGTCGACGGTCGCTCCACGAGGTGAAAAAGGAAGCCAGGAGGATCTCTTCCGCAGATTTTTTGAGCAATTTTTTCATCAACAGGGCGGTCACGGGCAGGGACGCGGTGAGGAGGGTGAAGAGGATCAGGGCGAAGTGCTCCCTCCCTCTCAACCGGGCAAACCCGGCAAGAAGGTCCCCCGCGCGATGTCGTTGGGATCGGGTTTTGTCGTGGACGCATCGGGGCTGATTCTCACCAACAATCACGTCGTTGCCGATGCCGAGGAGATCAAGATTTACTTCACCGAGGAAGCCGATGAAAAGCCCGTGGACGGCGAAGTTGTGGGACATGATCTCGAACTCGATCTCGCCCTCATCCGGGTCAAAAGCAAACGCGCTCTCGTGGCGCTGCCTCTGGGTGATTCGGACGGACTGGAGGTCGGCGAGTACGTCATGGCGGTCGGAAATCCCTTCGGCCAAGGCCACTCGGTCACCCACGGCATCATTTCGGCTAAGAATCGCGAAGCGCCAGACTTCCGCCTCGCCAGTTACCTACAAACCGATGCTCCGATCAATCCCGGGAACTCGGGAGGCCCCCTCATCAACCTCAAGGGCGAGGTCATCGGAATCAACAATGCGATCGATCAAAGGGCAGTGGGAATCGGCTTCGCCATTCCGATCAACCTCGTCAAAGCAGTACTGCCTCAGCTCAAGTCCAAGGGGACCGTCTCGCGTGGATACATCGGGGTGCTCGTCAATGAGATGAGCCCGGAGATCGCCGGAAAACTGGGAGTAGCGAAGGACTTGCGGGCGCCCTTCGTCACGCACGTCTATCCCAATGAGCCTGCCGATAAAGCAGGCATCAAGCCTTACGATGTCATCCTTGAATTGAACGGAAAACCGATCCACACCTCTGCCGAGCTCGTGACCGCAGTGGTGGGAATACCGGTGAATGCTTCAGTTCCTGTAAGACTGATCCGAAGCGGCGTCGAGAAGACCGTCAGTCTCAAAGTCGGACAACGCCCAGGTGTGCAGTCCGCTGATTCCCAGGAGGGAAAAAACAAGAAGAAGAAAGAGACAAAGCCCTCCCACATCGATGCTGGGATGGATCTTGAGGATCTGACGAACGAACTCGCGCGTGAGCTCGGGGCAGTGGGAACATCGACGGGCGCCGTGGTGATGGAGAGCGAGTATGGAGGTCCAGCCGATTCTGCCGGCTTGTTCCGCGGGGATATTATCGTCGAAGTCGATCGAAAGCCCATCAAGGATGCGGACGCCTTTTACTCGATCGTCAAAGAGAAGAAGACTTATTTGCTCCGAGTGCGGCGCACCGATCCACAGGGCAAGGAAGTGTTCATAGTCGCCCTGTTGGATTTGAAATCGTCCTCCCCTAGCTCTCCTTGACGGAAGAGTTTTTGCCCCCATCTTTGAAGTAAGCCCGCTTGGCGGGAAAAAGCTTCTTAGCCTGAAAGGGCATTTTGATTATGGCTGTACGATTCACGCAAAGCGCCCAGGAAGCCCTTCAGGCAGCACAGGCCGCTGCGATCCGGCGCGAAAATCAGGAACTCCAGCCCGAACATCTGCTTCATGCGCTGATCGAAGGGGAAGAGCCAGAGACCGCGATTGTTCCGAACATCGTCCAAATGGCCGGCGGTAATCTGTCAGCGCTCAAGAACCGCCTGGAAACCGCGCTCGGTCGTGTGCCCCGGGTGACGGGAGGTTCTGGACAGATCTATCCCTCCGCTCAGTTCAGTCGCATGCTGGTGCTGGCGGAGGATGAGGCCAAGGCCTTGGGAGACGAGTACGTTTCGGGTGAGCATTTTTTATTAGCCCTTTTGAGCGGCTCCCTTAAAAGCAGCGAGG
>JAYVNB010000297.1:0-10232 GCA_043759365.1 Bacteriovoracaceae bacterium
GCCCGGGGCTGGAATGGTTTTACCTCTTGGAGCGCGCGTTTAACTCGGGTATTTTAGAGTCCAGCCATGCTCTTCGTCCTTCCCGCCTCCAACCCCGCCCTCAAGGTCAGTGTGATGAACCGGGTGATCGCCAAGATCATCGACCTGGTTTTCGTCGTCGCTCTCGCTGCCGTCCTGCCTTATCCGCTCGGTCCACTGCTGGGTTTCCTCTACAGCCTCTTCGCGGATGGGATTCCGTTCGCTGGATTTCGGGGGCAAAGCCTGGGCAAGAAAGTGATGAAGTTGCGGGTGCAGAACGCAGTCAACCGCGTTCCGGCTAGCTTGAAGGAGTCCGCACTTCGAAATGCCCCGGTGGGAGTCGCCACATTCTTTGCGATCATTCCAGTTTGGGGATGGCTCATCCTAGGCCTCATCGGAGTTCCGCTCATGATCATGGAAATCTATCTAATGCTTAGCGTCGACACAGGTCATCGCCTCGGGGATGTGATGGGGGATACCGAAGTGATCGAGCTGGGAGCCGACAAGACCGACTAATCGACCGGTCCTGCGCGGTTGACCCTAGAGTTCCCGCGGTGTTACCTGACGGGAATGACTCTGTACCTCGTTGACATCAGCTCATTCATCTTTCGCGCATTTTTCGCGATTCGCTCCCTGACCAACAAAAAAGGCGAGCCGACCAACGCGATTTACGGGGTGGCCAACATGCTGGCCAAGCTCCTGCAGGAAGAAAAAGCGCGACATGTCGGCATAGTCTATGACTCCAAGTCACCTTCGTTCCGCAAGCAGATGTATGCCGAGTACAAAGCCAACCGGAGCGACGCGCCACCCGATCTCATTCCGCAGTTCGACAAGATCGAGCATCTCATTCGGTGCATGGGGCTTCCTTCCTTTCGGCAAGATGGCGTTGAGGCTGACGACGTCATCGCGACCCTCGCGGTCGAGTGGTGTCGGCAAGACGCTCGAAATCGTGTGATTGTCGTCACAGGCGACAAGGATCTGATGCAGCTCGCGGACTCTCAGGTCAAGATCTGGGACACGATGATCAACAAGACCTATGGCCCCGCCGAAGTGAAGGAGAAGTTCGGCGTCGAACCGCGGCAAATCCGCGACTACTTAGCCTTGATTGGTGACAGCTCCGACAATATTCCAGGGGTGCCGAGCATCGGACCCAAGAGTGCGGTCGATCTCCTCGGCAGCTACGGGGATCTCGAGTCGATTCTGATGGCCGCTCGAGATGGAAAAATCCCGGGTAAAAAAGGCGAAGTACTCCGCAATTACGTCGCCGACGCGCGCCTCTCAGCGGAGCTCGCGACCCTCAAGATGGACTGCGCGGTGGAGCTCATCGAGTCTCAGGTGCGATATGATTTCCATGTGAGCCCCGAGTGCGCCGACTTCCTGCGCGAGTTAGACTTCCATACACTCCTGGCGAAATGGAGCGCCTACCTGGAGGTCCCGCCTGGGAGCACTTCCGATACTCCGCTGAAACTTTCCGAAGAAGTCGACCCTGCTACGCGGGAGCTCGCTGCCGCGGCCATCCCTTTGGCTACTCGAGCGGTCCTACTTCCTCCGCCGGATTTTCGCACCGTGAACACCGAAGCCCAGCTCAAGACGCTCCTCCAAGGAATCGAAACGGCTGTCGAGTTCGGCTTTGATTTGGAAACCACCTCCCTCAATCCGCGGGCTGCCGAAATCGTAGGGATTGCGATCTGCCATGATCCGGCGTTCGCCTGTTACATTCCGGTCGGCCATCGTGGAACCCACGCGGAACAGTTGCCACTCGAAGTCGTCATGGCGGCGATTAGGCCCTATCTCGAGAATCCGAAATTCAAAAAAATCGGCCAGAACCTGAAATATGATTTCTCCGTCCTGCGTTGCCAGGGGATCGATCCGCGGGGGATCGGAGCCGACACCATGATTGCCGCCTATGTTCTCGAGCCTGAGGGACGGCATAACCTCGAAACACTGGCCGCTCAGCATCTCGGGTACAGCATGACGACCTTCGAGCAGATCTGCGGAAAGGGGAAGGATCAGATCGGTTTCGATCAAGTGCCAGTCGAGGTGGCGACTCGCTATTCAGCAGAGGATGCCTGGATCGCTTACCACTTGTGGCGTCACTTGGCTCCGCAGCTCGCCGAAGAGGGTATGATGGGGGTTTTTGCGCAGGTCGACCTGCCCTTGGTTGATATCCTGAGTCGGATGGAGCTCGAAGGCGTGTGCATCGACGAGGACTATTTGAAGGGACTCTCCCAGGATTTCGAGAAGGATATGCGCCGGATCGAGGAACGGATCGGCGCTTACACAAAGGGACCGGTCAACCTCAACTCTCCGAAGCAGCTCGCGCAGCTCCTTTTCGAAGAACTTAAGCTTCCCACCGGAACTAAGACTAAAACCGGATTTTCGACCGATGCCGGCGTCCTGGAGGGGTTGGCGCCCCTGCACGAAGTCCCGCGGCTACTTCTCGAATATCGCGAAGTCTCCAAGTTGAAAGGCACCTACGTCGATCCTCTTCCGGGACTGAAGGATCCCCAGGACGGAAAAATTCACGCGAGTTTCCACCAAGCGGTTGCAGCGACCGGACGTCTCTCCAGCTCCGATCCCAACCTCCAGAACATTCCGATCCGAAGCGAGCGGGGTCAGAAGATCCGGCGCGCTTTCATCCCGAGCCCCGGCAATGTCCTTTTGGCCGCCGATTACAGCCAGATCGAACTTCGCCTCTTGGCCCACATGAGCGGCGATCCGGCATTGACCGAGTCGTTCCTGAAGGATGAGGACGTCCATCGCAGGACTGCGGGCGACATCTTTTCGATTCCTCCGTCAGAAGTCGATGACCGACAGCGCAGCATCGCGAAAGCCATCAATTTTGGCCTGATGTACGGCAAGACCGCCTTTGGGCTTTCACAGGAACTCAAGATCTCGCGCAAGGAGGCTCAGGCGACGATCGATCGTTACTTCGAGCGCTACAGCCACGTGAAACGCTTCCTCGACGCCCAGGTCATCGAAGCGAAGGAGAAAGGCTGGACCGCCACCTTGCTCGGGAGGAAAAGGCGCCTGCCGGAAATCCATGCGCGCAATCCCGCCGTTCGCGCGAACTCCGAGCGTATGGCGATGAACACTCCCATTCAAGGCACCGCCGCGGATCTCGTCAAACTGGCCATGATCGAGCTGGATGAGGCTTTGCGCCGGGGCAAGTTCCGCTCCAAGCTCATCATCCAGGTTCACGACGAGCTTGTCCTCGATTGCCCGAAGAGCGAGGCCAGGGAAGTCGAGAAGCTCGTGGTGGAAGTGATGGAAGGCGCGATGAAGCTCACGGTTCCCCTTCGGGTGAACGCCTCGATCGGAGACAATTGGATGGATCTCTGAGGCTCATGCGAGAGAGATCAGTGCGGCTTGATCAAAGCCCCGACTGCGCCGAGGGGACGATGCCCTGCCTTTATCAACACCGTTGTGCGGAACCGAACCCAGGGGATCTGGGCGGCGCTCTCGGCAGCTGGACTGACTGAGGGGGGGACGGGAAGGGACTTGATCCAGGCTGCGGCCTGCTCCACAGCTTCGTCCACCAGTCCCACTACCGTTGCTTCTCCCTGGTCACGGAGCTTGGACGTGAGATCAACCGTGCCTTCGATCAGGATCCGGTAAAAAGGGTAGGCCCAGAGATGAAATTCGAGCGTGGCCGGGAGACCCAAACCCTGGACTGCGCCTTCGAGCCGTTGGTAAGCGGAGGACTGCGGAACGCCGGCTCGGGGATCGGGGGTCTCGAGCAGGAGCTCGAGCGGAAACCGGGAGTCGAGGGACTGGAGTCGATCTTCATCGGCGCTTTCGAGCATTTCCACGAACTCGTCCTCGCCAAAGAACGCAGCCAGCCGGCTCAGGCTTTGAGCGTGGGCTTCGAGGAGATGGACTAGGAACTCGGAGAGCTGCATCCCCTCCATGTTAACCGACGGCGTTTGCTTTCGGGAAGAGGAGCTTTGAATCTTCCTCGGCACCTGCGGGGCGGGCGATGGCGAGCCCGGGAGCGGATACGAAGATCCAACGGCCCTTCCAGCGCGCATCGTCGACGAAAGCGCTCTCGGCGAAAAGCACGACCCCATGCCGGCCCAGGACGTGGACGAATCCTGCCTCCCAAGCCTGAGCTTCCAAAATCTCCACCCAAGCCTCGATTGAGCGGAGTTCCCAACCCACTGCCACGGCTTCGGCAGCGATCTCACGTTCCCATGCTCGATCGTAGCGCTCGATTCGGTCTGGTCCGAGGACCTCGAAGAACTCGGGAGGAAACGTGCGTTGCACAACGGCCATGGGTCCGGATACGCCGTCTTTGAGCCAGTCCTTCGCACTGCTCGGAAAAGTTCGAACGTGAAGGCCTTCTTGAACTCTTCGTGCCATGGCCTCCAGATCCTCGAGGGCAGTGTTCCGAAGGCGAGAAAAAGAATCCAGGCCGGGCTGAGGCGGCGTCGCCATCACGGTCGAAAGTTGTGCGTGTACGATTCGTGCGAAGTCACGGAGGATTGCCAAGCGGAGCAGATTCGCCTCGCGGAGTTTTCCCACCGATGCCCAGAGGGAGGCTTGTGATGGGGTCAAGGCGGGAAGTTTGAGCATGATCGGTTCGCGGTCCGACTTCAGGTCCGGCCTGAGCCGTCACTGGGACGAAAAACACGCCCGACGCGACTCGAAGGAGCGCGTGTCCAGTCGGAGGGATTCCGGGCATTGGCCGCTTTGGGAGCGATCTCGACTCGTGGCGCGGCAGAAGGTTGAAACCCCCGCGTCTTAGGCGAAGGACTTGGGGAGGCAGCGCCCTTTCCCATGCGGGGCGCGATGGGAGGGGAAGCGTTCTTGCGGTGAAATTCCAAAAGCGCGTCCACCACCCCTGGATCCTTGAGTGCCGGTCGATAGGCCGTTTGTTTTGTTGAGTACCCTGGGTCCACCGGAAGGGTTCGAGACGACAGGGCGTGGGCCGACGTTCCCGCAGGAGCTCTCGCGGCGATATTCGGTCCGGCTGCGGCTCGCGCTTCGGCTATCGCGTGCTTTTTCAGGTCACCATCCAGCGAGGTACGAGCGACTCCTTCGAGTTGTTTCAGGAGATCCATGCCCTCGAGCATGCGTGAGCGAGGCGAGCCGACGAAGCGTTCGAAGGTTTCCGAGGGCGAAACCAACCACTGCATCGCTTGAGGATTCGGTTTCTTCACGGGACGATCCAAAACGATGCTCCTTCCATCTGCCGCCCCAGATAGTCATCCGTCAGTCCGCCGAAATCAGCGCGGGAAAGGCCGATGTCCGCCAGCTTCAAGCCTTCGAGATTTTTCTTCAACGTCGCGAGAGCGGCGTCCGGCACCAAACCGCGACGCGCATAGCGAGTAAGGTGACCGCCCCCGAGAAACAACAAGTGATAGATCCTGCCGTTTTTGGAAACCGGGATGTAGCCGCACTCGCCGGTTCGACCCGTCAATGCTCCCGTGCGAAGTGCGCGCGAAATCAGCCCGCCAAAACGCCAATCCAGCAGGCCAGCCAGGCCGCGGAGGGGGCGCTCATTTTCATAAAAGGTCGCGACCAAGCCTTGAAGCTTGCCCTCAAAAAGCGCGCGATCCGGTTCCATCTCCAGCAGCATCATAAATGGATAGGCGTCCCAATCCGAGTCTAACGTTCAGGGGATAGCGGACGCAAGCGCCAGGATCATGACGTGCTCAGTGGGGTCATGGAGAGGACTTCAGCCTTGTTTCGCGTTCGGTTTTGATCGCGTCCAGGATGCCATTGATGAAAGAGGGGCTCTCCTGAGTACCGAACTGCTTGCTAAGCTCGATCGCTTCGTCGATGGTCACGGTCGCCGGAATGTCTGGAAAATGCAGCATTTCGTAGGTGGCCATGCGGAGGAGGTTCCGATCGATAAGCCCCATCCTTGAAACGCGCCAATTGGCTGCGTGCTTTTCGAGCATTTCATCCAGAGCCGCCCGATCCCGCAAGGTGCCTGAAACTAGTTCGGCAGTGAAGCTCCGGATGTTCTCGGGCGTTTGAAAGTGTTCGAAGTGCCCGTTGAGGTCTTCGATGAGTTTGGTGTCGCGGGGAGCGTCCATCCCACCGGCCTGGGCCGAAACGTCGTAGCGATAGAGGATTTGCAGCGCGATTTCCCGCGCCCGGTGCCGAGTGCTCATGGTCTAGGTATTTCCTTCAGGTTGATCGGCGAACGGGAACATGAGTGCGCCACTCTCTTCTTGCGAAGGTTGTGGCTCCTGGACCTGCAGTTCAGCTACGAACTCTTCAACGTCGCGGAACTCCCGATAGACGGAAGCGAATCGGACATAGGCGACTTTATCCAACTTGTGGAGCTCGAGCATGATCATCTGACCGATGGTCTTCGTCGGAACTTCTTTCAGACCATAGGATTGGATGCGCTTCTCGATTAACGTGACCACTTCCTCGATTCTCTCAGAGGGGACGGGTCGCTTCTGGCAGGCCTTCTGAAGCCCGTCCAGGATTTTTTCCCGGACGAAGTTCTCGCGTCGCCCATCCTTCTTGATGACGACCGGCATGACTTCCTCGACCCGTTCATAGGTCGTGAAGCGGCCTTCGCATTTGGGACACGAGCGGCGGCGGCGGGTGATGTCCCCGATCTGGTTCAATCGGGAATCGATCACCTTGGTGTCCAAAGCGGAACAAAAAGGGCATTTCATGGGTTCACGACTCTTACCCGAAGTGCCTCATCGCTACAATGACTGAGTGCAGTGAGTCAGCCATTCGAGAGGAAGCGACTCAGCCATAGAGTTTGAACTTCCCACACAGCTCCTTCACTTTCCCTCGGATCCCAGCCAGCTTTGTGGAATCGCCTCGGGTTTCCAAGACTTCCGAGATCCAGGCACCGATCAGTTTCATTTCCGGCCGACCCATTCCCCGGGTCGTCAGGGCTGGCGTGCCAATGCGGATTCCGCTGGTGATGAAGGGGCTGCGCTTTTCGTTTGGAATGGTGTTCTTGTTGACCGTGATTCCCGCCAAGTCCAGCCAAGCTTCGGCATCTTTGCCGGTGATCGAACCGTCGGCCGCCGAATTGAGGTCGATCAGCATCAAGTGGTTGTCCGTCCCGCCCGTGACTAGATTCAGTCCGCGCGCCATCAGTTCTTCGGCCAGGCTCCTGGCGTTGGCGATGACTTGAGTCTGGTAGGCCTTGAAGGAGGGATCGAGCGCTTCCTTGAAGGCCACTGCCTTGGCCGCGATCACATGCATGAGGGGCCCCCCTTGAATGCCGGGGAAAATGAGCGAGTTCACAGCCTTGAGGCGATCCTGTGCACACAGGATCACCCCTCCGCGTGGTCCGCGGAGGGTCTTGTGGGTGGTCGAAGTCGTATAGGTCGCATGCGGAATCGGGGAGGGATGGAGCCCTGCCGCGACCAAACCTGCGATATGGGCCATGTCCACGACGAATGCCGCTCCAGATTCGCGCGCGATCGAGCCCAGGATCTCGAAGTCGATGATCCGGGGGTAGGCGCTCGCGCCGGCCACGAGGACTTTCGGCTTCTCGCGCAGTGCTTGCTTCCGGATGGCCTCATAGTCGAGAAGATGGGTTTCTGGATTCACGCCATAGCTCAGGGCCTTGTAGATCTTGCCGCTGAAATTGGCGGGGCTTCCGTGGGTGAGGTGACCCCCGTTCGAGAGTCCCATTCCGAGAAGGGTCTCCCCGGGTGCCATCAACGACATGTAAGCCGCCATGTTGGCTTGGGATCCAGAGTGGGGCTGGACGTTCGCCGCTTCGGCGCCGAAGATCCGGCACAGGCGATCGATGGCGAGCTTCTCGATTTCGTCTACGAATTCGCATCCCCCGTAGTAACGCTTGCCCGGGTAGCCTTCTGCGTATTTGTTGGTGACAATCGAGCCCTGGGCCTCCATGACTGCGCGACTAGCGTAGTTTTCGGAGGCGATGAGCTCCAAGCCTTCTTCCTCGCGCTGATGCTCACGATTAATCGATGCCTGGATCTCTGGATCCGCTTGCGAAAGGGATTGAAGGAAAGCGCTTCGGGTCATGGTGTTTTTCTCTCGATTTCGATGATTTTATCGATCCGGGCCTGATGGCGGGGGTCGTGGGTGAAAGGGGTGCCAAGCCAGGTCCTGACGATCTCGGCAGCATACTCCGGTGCAAGGAACCGCGAACCCAGGCAAAGCACGTTGGCATCGTTGTGTTCGCGCGAGAGGCGGGCCGAAACCGGTTCGTTTACCATCGCCGCGCGGATGTTTCTGAACTTGTTGGCAGTGATGCACATGCCAATGCCGCTCCCGCAGATCAGGATGCCGAGAGGGGCGCTTTCACCCGGTTGGAGAGGGGTTTCCGAGATCGCGCGTGCAACCAATGCGGCGAAGTCGGGGTAATCGACCCTAGCTCCATTGGCGGGTCCAAGGTCCTTCCAGGGAATTTCGGGCAATTGTTGGAGTAATGCCGCTTTCAGTGCAAAGCCGGCATGGTCGGAAGCGATCAATACGGCAGGCGGTTTCGGCATGCGATGAAGCCTAACCCAAGGGTATGCGGGAGAAAAGTACTAGGAGAGGTGAAAACCTAAGTTAACGCCAGCCGCCATAAAATTATTGCGGGAATGCCGCTCGGCTGTTAACCCGGGGTACCGAAGGGAATTAACGGTGATTAGACTTGGACTCAAAGCCGCAGGCCTCACTTTCCTGGTGGGAATTTCGGTAGCGTTGAATCCGGAGCACGCGTCCGCTGCGTCGATCCAGTTTCATCGGGATGCGCGCGGAATGCCCGAGTGTCTGGCAGTCCCGCAACTCTTGGGCCTGAGACTGATGTTTCGTTTGGACTGGAAACGTGCAGATCACTACGCCCGCACGGTCCATGCCACGATTGAGAAAGAGCTGCTTCCCGGAGCTAGCCTCGACCTCGCTTGTGCCAGCGTGTCGTTTCCGCTCAGGTCGAGTTTCCCTTTCGCGTGGACTCGGCGCGTCCGCTTCCCCGTTCGCTCGTCCCAGAGCACGTTTCTTGGAGCAGTCCTGCCGCCCTCGTTCCAGCGGGCTTTGGCGCAAATCGAACGGGGCGCGAACGAGTACCGGGTCGAAAATTCGCCGGCCGAATACTGGGAGATTCACCCGTTGGCGGAGTATACTCGCGCGGACAATGTGATGCTCGGCGAACGATTCGGAATTTCGTTTACCAGCAGCTTGCTTCGGCTTTGGCTCGAGCAACAGCCTAGCAATCGGGATTTCTGGAATCGGATGCGGGTCGATGTTGCGGTTCCGATGGGCACATCGAACGTCGCTGCTCTTTGGAGCGGAGTCCGGGTTGTGATCGTGCCCGGGACCGGTGTCGGGTCCGTGGAGGAGGCGGCTCGGACAGGAGACTATTCCGAAGGCCTGTACTTGCGCGACTTCAGGTCACTGGGAATCACCGCTTCTGGATTGACCACGGACCCGTTGGGCTCCGTGACCGCGAATTCGCTTTTGGTTCGCGACCAACTCCTGCCTTTTTTGCGATCGGGGGAGCATTTGATCATCCTCGCCGAGAGTCGTGGAATGGCTGAAGCGTTCACTGCTCTGGCCGCTTTGCACGAGTACTCCGGACAAATTTCGGGAGTTCTGAACTTCTCGGGTCTCGTGAGGGGTTCGTTCCTGGCCGAATGGGCGGCTCATATGCCCTGGGTAGTGGAGGCTTCCGCGATCGCTAACCGTCTGCCTGCCCACTTGGGCCGATTCGGCCCGCTCCTTCAAGCAGTCCTGAGCCTGGGCTATTCAAATATTGAGCCGCTTTTTCAATCCAACTTGCCGAAACTTCAGGGCCTCCCAGTCGCGATCAATGTCCTCGCCATCCCTCCGTTGTCAGGGATTGCCGAAGCCTCGGGTTGCCAACTGATGCAGGAGCAGGTGATCCGTCGATTCATGACCGACTATGGTCCGAACGATGGTTTGATCGCGCCTCCCGATAGTCTCATCCCCGAAGGGATCTTTCGCACCACGCGCACGATTGCAGTGAGTGCCAGTCATGATCTTTATGATGGCGACTTCGAAGGAAGGCTGGACTTGCGCCAAGCTGAAGGGAGAAGGGCCTTTTTAACCGCGCTTCTGATGGGCTTGCGCACCGAACTCACTCAATTGGAAGCCGCGGGGGGGCCGGTCCAATGATGACTCACTCGGCCCGAACGTGGTGATTGTCATGGGCTAGGAGCGCCGTGGACGGGTGTCGCTTCTCGAACAATCCGCCCATAAGTAAAATAGGAAGCCCGTGGTGTCCGGGTTCCGGAAGCTAGTCGACCACC
>JAYVNB010000298.1:0-3297 GCA_043759365.1 Bacteriovoracaceae bacterium
GGGAGCGGGTTGCGCTAGTGCTCCAAAAGCAGCCTCCTCCTCTTCGCAAAACGCCCAGGGTAGCGCGCCCGATCCGAGTCCTCCTGTAAACCCGAACGCTTCGCGGCCCCTCCCGGACTTTGTCGGCCCTCCGGCGCCCTACGGGCCGATGCCTACCACCCCCCGGGAAGTTTACGGACCCGAGCCGATTCAGCTCCGGCCGGTCGTCCTCGTCCTCGGTCCAGGATGGGCACGCGGTTTCGCGCATGCCGGTGTCCTTCAGGCCTTTGAGGAGGCGAAAATTCCGATTGCGGGCATCGTCGCCACGGAGATCGGCTCGCTGATGGCGGTGCTGTACGGTACCAGCCACACGGTCAACGACTTTGAATGGGCGATGCTGAAGTTCAAGGCCGAATTATTTTCCCGAGAAGGCAAACTCCTTTCCCACCTTTTCAGCGGACCCAGTAACGGGCAAGATCTCGCGGACGCCTTGGAGCAAACCCTGGGTGCGAAGGAGCTGCGCGAATCGCGGTTCCCCATTAAGCTTTTGATTCATCTCAGTAAGGTCAAGGGCGGAGCTTTGCTCATCGACGCCGGCAAAGCAGTTGAGTCCGTGCGGGCCTCTGTCGCGGTGCCGGGCCTAATGGACCCGGGAACCTGGCAGGATCAACCTGCCGTTTCAGCGGGCGCCGAGCGTCCGTTTCCGGTGTCTGAAGCCAAGCTGATCTCGGCGTTTCCAGTAATCGTGATCGATGTGGTCGACCGGACGGGAGCCGACGCAGTCCATCTCGCGAAGAACCCAGTGGCAGCAGCCTATTTCAGGGCAGCGGCCGAGGCCTCCCGAAACTTGGGCGATGAAGCGGATCTTGTGATCCGTCCCGACCTCAAAGGATTCGACAGCTTCGACTTCCGCCGCCGCACCGATATCGCCTATCGCGGTAAAAAAGCCGTGTTGGAAAAACTCGAACAGATCAAGCACCTCGTAGGAATGCCATGAACATCACACCCATCCCATCGACGCCGCAGCCTTCGAAATCATCCCGCGGCCTCAAGCGTCCGACTCCCGGCTGGATTTTCAAGATGATCTTCGTCTTGGTCATTGCTGGGACGGCGCTCGCGACCATCGGCGCGGCAGTCGTCTACTACACCTTTTCCAGGGACCTACCCAAAATCATCACAGTCGAGGATTACCGTCCTCTCGGTGTGACTCGGATATTGGGGGGAGGTGGAAAAGAGGACATGCTGTTGGGCGAATTCAAAAAAGAGCGCCGCTACCTCATTCCTTACGACAAGATTCCGGAGTCAGTCGTACGTGCTTTCATTTCAGCCGAGGACGATACCTTCTTCCAGCATCAGGGCGTCAACTTGGCTTCGATTCTTCGAGCTAGCATCGCCAATTTCCGGGCCGGTCACGTGGTACAGGGCGGGAGCACGATCACCCAGCAGGTGGCGAAGTCCCTTTTACTCACTCCGCAGAACACCATAGCGGAACGCAGCTTCAGCAGAAAAATCAAAGAACTGATCCTCGCGGGGAGGATCGAAAGCAACCTGACGAAGCAGCAGATCCTCTACCTGTACCTGAATCAGATCTATTTGGGTCGCGGCGCCTACGGAGTGGAGGCCGCGTCGCGCGCCTATTTCAACAAGGAGATCTCCAAGGCCAGCGTCGCAGAAGCCGCGGTCTTGGCGGGACTTCCGCAGGCTCCCGGTAAGTACGGTCCTCACCAAAATCCAAAGCGCGCCAAGGAGCGGCAGCTCTATGTGCTCCGCCGGATGTACGAGAACAAATTCATCACAAAGGACGAGATGGCCGCCGCCGCCGCCGAGCCAGTGAGGATTTTCGATGACGCCGAGACGAATACTAAATATTCGGCCTATTTCACCGAACACATCCGAAGGTACTTGGCTGAAAAGTACGGCGACAAGGCCTTGTATGAGGAGGGCATGACCGTCTCGGTGCCCGTGACCCCCGAGATGACCCTGGCCGCCCACAGGGCCCTGCAGGAAGGCCTGCGACAGATCGACAAACGGATGGGCTATCGCGGCCCTGTGAGGAAGCTTAAGAGCGACGAGGAAACCGAGAAGTTCTTGAAAGAACTCCGGTTGAAGATGATCCACCACAAGGTCGGCTTCGATGTCTTCACCCCCGATGGCAGATTGGAGACGATCGACGCCATGAAGGTGGCCGGGATCCGTTCAGATGTCGGTTTGATTGATTTGAACGAGACCTATGAGGCGGTGGTGACCAGTGTCGACGACAAGCGGAAGGTCGCAGGCGTGATGCTCGGAGCGGTGAAAGCCGAGCTTCCTATGGAAGGCCTGACTTGGGCACGCACCGCCGCAAACGATAAGGCCCCCGCCGGTCGCAACCCCCTTGTGCCCTCGCATGTGCTGGCGAAGGGAGACGTGATCGAAGTCTCGGTCCAAAAGGTCGACGAAAAAGGAGTCGTGGTCCACCTGGATCAGGAGCCAACGGTCCAGGGCGCAGTGTTCTCCCTGGATGCGCAGACCGGCCAAGTGCTGGCGATGGAGGGTGGATACGACTTCGCGCAATCGGAATTCAATCGCGTGACCCAGTCTCTTCGTCAACCGGGCTCCTCGTTCAAGCCCTTCGTCTATGCCGCGGGACTCGAGCGGGGATTCACTCCGGCGTCGATCCTCGTCGATGCTCCCATCGTTTATGACGAAGGCGAGGCGGGAAAATACAAGCCGACCAACTACGAGGAGAAATTTTACGGGGATACGACCTTCAGGCAGGCACTGATCAAGTCTCGCAACGTTCCCACCATTCGAATCGCAGAAGCCGTCCAAGTGGGGAGACTGATGCAGTACACGCAACGGCTTGGACTGAGCGGGCACTTCAACGCAGACATCACGATGGCCCTCGGAAGTGGTGGGGTCTCGCTCTTTGAAATGACCAAAGCGTACGCCTTGTTTCCGCGACTGGGCCGGAAGGTGAACCCGGTCTTCATCACCCAGGTGAAAGATCGCGACGGACGAGTGCTCGAGGAGGCGAAGCCCCAGCCCCCGGGAACCGGCGTTCTCTCTGCGGGTGCGATCGCCGCCGCGACTGCGGCCAATGCCGCGACCGAGGATAAGACACCCGTACCGGTCGCCACTGGATTGCCTCCGAGTCAGGAGGCAAACAACCGGGGGCGTGTCCAATTTCCTGAATATCCTTTGGCCAACGATCCCGAGCAGGTCCTGGACCCCCGGGTCGCCTATGTCATGACCCACTTGATGAACGAGGTCGTTACTTACGGAACCGGTCATGAGGCCAAGAGCCTGAACCGTTCGGCCGCAGGCAAGACTGGCACG
>JAYVNB010000299.1:0-3286 GCA_043759365.1 Bacteriovoracaceae bacterium
TCATGGATTCACTCCATTCAAGTTGACACCAGAGGCGCCTCTCACTAAGAATAGAGAAGTGCCGTCCAGGGGCCGCCGCAAGGCAGCTCCGGTTGATGCGAATGGTTAGCCTCCAGACCCGCCAAGATCAGTAAGCTGACCGCTTAATAACTAAAGAAGCCCGGGCCGATGAGCCTGGGCTTTTTCATTTTGTATTAGGGAATGTGGTGGGTGATCACTGGCGCCTCCTGTTCGAGCTTTTAAGCTCGATTCGTTTGAGGAAGGAATCTGTCCGGAGACAAATTCCTTCCTACGATTTGGAGGGCTGTTTTGTAGGCAGTTTGTAGGCAAGAAGTAGGGAATTCCTGAAATCTCGCGACTGACCGGGAAATGTCGAAGCTGCTGCTCGATCCTAACTGCTTGAATCGATCACCTCTAATTTTCCCCTACTTGCCTAACTTTGCAGCTGAGAATCAAAAAAAGTTGGCTGGCCTGCTAGGATTCGAACCTAGGTATGCTGGAATCAAAATCCAGTGACTTAGCCACTTGTCGACAGGCCAACTAAGACCATTGCTAGCACAGGTCTTTTGGACCGGCAACCAGGTATGCTCAGGAAACCAATGAACTTACTAGGAGCTGGCCAGATCAGCCTGGTCGGCGGTTTGAAGCACGGGGCTGCCGCCAGTTCGTTTGATCTCAGCCAGGTAGGAATCGAGGATTTTTCGCTCCATGAGGGCGCGAGTGCTCTGGTTCAAGGGGTGTGCAATATCCTTGAAGGCACCATCTTTACGCCTTTTGCTCGGCATGGCTACGAACAGACCAGTGGTCCCGCTAATGATCTTCAAGTCGCGAACGACGAAGCAATTATCCAGCACAATGGTGATGTAAGCCTTCAGCTTGTCTTCGCTGACCGGAAAAACTTTGACTTCGGTGATATCCACGGATGTTTTCTCCTCGAACGCGCTCGATGTGACTGCGCCTTCACATGAAGTCTAGAGGAGGGCCTTTCAGAGATCAATTTATGCGAAACCAGTTGGAATAATTTAACCAACCCTCGTCACATGAACTGATCTGCTTTAGGCAGTCTGGGCCGCCCTAGCCAAGGATTCAAAGTTTAGTCGATCGTCGCGGAGACTCACAACAACGCGGGTACCTGGAGGGGTTATTCCCTTTAAAATCTCAAGGGAAAGAGGATTTTGAACCTCCCTTTGAAAGACCCGCTTCATAGGCCGCGCACCGTAGTCCCGGTCGTATCCTCTCTCGGTCAACCATTTCACGGCTTCGGGAGCGAACTCCAGTACGATGCCGCGATCCTCCAGCATTCGATTAAGCTGACCTATATACTGCCCCACGATCTGCCCGATTTGCTCCACGTCGAGATGGGAAAAGATCACGATTTCATCGATTCGGTTCAGGAATTCGGGCCTGAAATGCGAACGGACCAGAGTCAATACTCCCTCGTCCCGCCTGACCGGATCTTTCTCCTGCAGGATTAAGTGACTTCCGATGTTCGAGGTCATGATGATGAGGGTATTCGTGAAATCCACGGTCCTGCCTTGACCGTCGGTGGCACGACCATCGTCCAGGATCTGCAGGAAAACGTTGAAGACGTCAGGGTGCGCCTTTTCGATTTCATCGAGCAGGATCACCGCATAGGGGCGCCTGCGCACAGCTTCGGTCAGGGAGCCTCCTTCTTCATAACCGACGTAACCAGGAGGTGCTCCGAGGAGTCGAGCAACCGAATGTTTCTCCATGTACTCACTCATGTCGATCCGCACCATGGCTTGCTCGTCATCAAAGAGAAATTCCGCCAGTGCCTTGGCGGTCTCAGTCTTACCCACCCCGGTGGGCCCGAGGAACATGAAGGACCCCATGGGGCGATGCCCTTCTTGAAGGCCGGCGCGCGAGCGCCTGACTGCATTTGAAATCGCCTCCAGCGCCTGATCCTGACCGATCACCCGTGAACGGAGCCGCTTTTCCATCTCGACCAGCTTCTGCTGCTCCCCTTCCATCATCTTGGTCACGGGGATTCCGGTCCATTTGGAGACGACTTCCGCGATGTCGCTCTCGGTGACCTCCTGCTTGAGGAGTTTGGATACGGTTTTCAGGCTGGCCTCGTGCTGAATGCTCACTTCCAGTTCTTTCTGCAAACCCGTGAGCTGGCCGTAACGAAGCTCCGCTGCCTTCTCGAGGTCCCCTCGGCGCTCGGCCGCTTCGGAGTCCAGTCTCACCCGCTCGATCTTCTCCTTCAGATCCTTGACCGCGTTGGCTTCCTTTTTTTCACGCTCCCATTGCGCGCGAAGCTCGGAGGACTTGGACTTGAGAGTGGAAAGCTCCCCTTCGATCTGCACCAGCCTGCCACGCGAAGTGGCGTCCTTCTCTTTTTTCAGCGCTTGTCGTTCCACCTCCAGCTGGAGCAGTCGGCGCTCCAACTGATCGACTTCCTCAGGACGGGAATCGATCTGAATGCGGATTCTCGCCGAAGCTTCGTCGACGAGATCGATCGCCTTGTCGGGCAAAAAGCGGTCAGTGATGTAACGGTTGGAAAGGGTCGCCGCGGCAACGAGCGCACCGTCGCGGATCGTGATGCCGTGATGGACCTCGTATCGTTCGCGCAATCCGCGCAGGATGCTGATCGTATCGGCGACATTGGGTTCGGCCACGTAAACAGGCTGAAACCTCCGCTCGAGAGCGGCGTCCTTCTCAATATGCTTCCGATACTCTTTAAGGGTGGTGGCACCGATGCAACGGAGCTCTCCACGCGCCAGCGCGGGCTTCAGCATATTGGAAGCATCCATCGAGCCTTCCGCCGCACCGGCCCCCACCAAGGTATGGAGCTCGTCGATGAAAAGGATGATTTCCCCTTCGGATTTGGTGATCTCTTTGAGCACGGACTTGAGGCGCTCCTCGAACTCTCCTCGGAACTTCGCGCCCGCGATCAACGCACCCAGATCAAGGACCAGCAAGCGCTTGTCCTTGAGGGTTTCCGGGACATCCCCGTTGATGATTCGGTTGGCCAGCCCCTCCGCAATAGCGGTCTTCCCGACTCCGGGCTCTCCGATCAGGACAGGGTTGTTCTTAGTTCGGCGCGAAAGGACTTGGATCACGCGCCGGATCTCCTCATCCCGGCCGATCACCGGGTCGAGTTTTCGTTTGCGGGCCAGCTCGGTGAGATCCCGACAATACTTAGCGAGCGCGTTGTACTTGCCCTCGGGCTCTGCGTCTTGAATCTTGGCGCCACCCCGCACTTTTTGAATCGCTTGCAGAAGCGCGTCGCGACGAATGCCACTCTCGCCCAAGATCTTGG
>JAYVNB010000300.1:0-10176 GCA_043759365.1 Bacteriovoracaceae bacterium
AGTTCCTCGAAAGCAGGAACGTGCGAAACGGTTTCCGTCAGCGGTGCAAAGACAAAAAAGTAAAGGAGGAGGGCCGGTCCGGCCATCCGAAACCACAAGACCAACCGAGGTACGCGCAGAAAGTGTTGAGGAACCACGAATTCTCATCGGCAAATCATCGACAGAAGATGACTGCGATCTCATTGAGGTTCTGCACGGTCTCCGGGCCCCCTTCACGGGAAGCGTAGAGGAAGGCCCGCTTGAATCGACTGGAAAACAGTTCCTTCAAGGAATGGATCCGGCCGAACGCCGCTTTGGGATCGTCCGAGCCCAGTAGGAGCTGTGGATCATCGATGAACAGCGAATACTCGCGGGAATCCCGCTGAAGGAACCCCTGGATGTCGTCGGTGATCGGGGAGAGGTCCAAAAGATAGGGGATCTTTGAAATCAAGGAGGGAGTCACCTGAAGGTAGACGAACGCTCCTCGCTCGAGGGGCTCCTTGAGGTCATCAGTCGCGAAATCCTCGCCGTTCATCAGCGAAAGAACAAGGCAAGGAGCGCCCTCGGCGAGCCGGGTTCGAAGATCCTCCTTCAAAATCCGGTACTTCTCGCCATGATTGAACGCGAGTGTGAACCGGAGCATTCTCCCAGCCGTCTCGAGTCTGGAGTTCATCGAACTCAGGAGGCTTTTCAGATCCTCGCCCAACCTCCGCACATCGAGGGGTTTCTGGAAATACCCGGCCGCACCGAGTTCCGCTGCCCGATCCCGGCTGGATTGATCGGTCGCTCCACTCATGCAGATCACCGGGATGGAGGACGTCCCCGGATCGCGCTTGAGCTGCCGCAAGACCTCGAAGCCGTCTACATTGGGCATGTGGAGATCGAGCAGGATCGCATCCGGCCGCAACTCCCCGGCCGTTGAGATCGCTTTCGCTCCGGAAAGCTCGCTACTCAGTCGAAAGTCACCACGCAGAGCGGCCTTGAGGAGCGGGCTGGCCGTCACATCGTCGTCAACCACCAGCAGATGAGCCAAGGACATACTGAAATTTTACCATTTCGCGGGATCGACCGACAAGGGACGTGGATGAACGCGACCAGAAAACCTCAATTCTTCAGCCACGCCTTCTCGCTCGTCGGGATCCTGCTGGCATCGCTCGTCCTGCTGGCGGCTGCCAGCCGCCAATGGATTGACGTCGGTGGGGTCGGTGTTTGGGAGACGTTCGTCCTCCGGCTGATGATGGGTTACCTGGTCCTGGTTTCTGCGAGAACCTCCTGCCTGGTGGTGCTCTCGTTCGCGGACCGCTTCTTCCGACAGGCCATCCCGCCGCTCACTTCCTTTCCGTTGGTCTCGGTGCTTGTTCCTTGCTTCAACGAACAGGACGTCGTGGAGAAAGCCGTCCGCTCGATCCTGAAACTCGACTACCCCAATTTCGAAGTCTTGGTGATCGACGACGGGTCGACCGACCACACCCTTCGCCTCGCCCACGACCTCAAGAGCGAGACACGGGTCCGAGTGATTCACCAGCGCAACCAGGGCAAAGCAGCTGCGCTGAATCGCGGCATTCTCGAAGCGTATGGGGAGTTCGTCCTCTGCGTGGATGCCGATAGCCTCCTCCATCCCGGCGTCCTTCGGTTCGGCCTCCCCTACTTCGATCGGGATCCCAAGCTCGCGGCAGTGGCGGGAGCCGTGCACGTCGGAAATCCCCATAATCTCATCACGGCTTTCCAACGACTGGAGTACGTGGTCGGACTCAACTTCCATAAGACCGCCCAATCGTTCCTCTCGGTGGTGACGATTGTTCCAGGGCCGGTGGGACTGTTCCGAAAAGACGCGATCCGCGGCATCGGCGGGTACCGGTCCGATACTTTCGCTGAGGACTGCGATCTGACGATCCGGCTCCTGATGGCGGGTCACCATGCAGTCTACTGCGACCGGATGATCGCCGTCACTGAAGCGCCTGAGGAGTTCGAGTCCCTCATCAAGCAACGCTACCGCTGGTCGCGAGGGACGCTCCAGGCGATCAAAATCAACGCTCGTTGGCTTTTCCATCCTTGGAAAAGCCCGCGCAACTTCGCCATCCTGTCCTATTTGTTCTTGGAGACGCTCATCATCCCCTGCGCGAACTTCCTGTTCGCGATGGTCTTCGTCCAACAAGCCATAGCCAATACGGGCCTCGGGGGCTTGAGCCCGTTCTTTATCCAACTCACGCTTCTGGACACCATCCTGGCAGCCTACAGCGTGCTGTTCGAGCGTGAAGTCGGAGCCCTGGTTTTCCTCTCCTTGGTCAATCGATTGACCTACGGCTTGGCCATGGAGATCCTCCGTTTCTTCTCCATCCTCGACGAACTCATCGGTCTGCCGATGAACTGGAACAAACTGCAGAGAAAGGGCCTATGAGGGCCATCCCGGTAAAACCATGCAACTGACGCAGATTTTCAACATTCTCCTCCTGACCCTCAGTCTGGCCACAATTCTGCTCACTCTGGTGTCCTACATCCTCTACCGGATTCGGCAGATTCCCGAATTTCAACCCAAAACAGTCCATCAAGTGCGCATCCAGGGCGTTTTTTTCAAGCGTTACCTTCCTGCCGAAACGTTGGCTGCCGAGACCGCGATTGCCGTCGCCCGCGCGCAACAGGGACCGGGACTCTCCAGCATCCCTCGCAATATCGTTCCTTTCTTCGGTTTGACGGCCAGCGTGATCTTCCTTTCGCTCCTGCTCTCACAATGGCTCAAGCCCACAGAGCTCGATCTCGAAAAAGCGCGCGTCCAGAACTTCAGGGACTTGCGAGGGAAAGGCTTGCTGAAGGACTATGAGCTGCCTTCTCGCAGCAATGGCTCCGCAGGCGATGAATGGTTCCCTCCGGCTCAGCTTGAACGCGTCGAATTGCGGTTGTCCTCACTGCGCCACCGCAGCGTTGCGCTCGTGGACCTCGCCCTCGAACAAAAGTACAACCCCCTTCACTCGCGTGAAGGCGTGGCGAACTGGAAGTCGTTCTTCGAAACCAACCGGATCCCTTTCCGAATCACTGCAGCGATCCCTTGCAGCGGGGACACGGAGCTCGTGGTCATCCCCCAGGCAGCCGCCTTCAGCCGCTCCCACCGCGATGCCCTGCTGGAATGCTTTACCCGTGGAGTCGCCGTCGTCGCCACGGGTCCCATTGGAATCTACGATGGGACTGGAGCGAAGGCCGATCCGCCTTGGACTTCTGAGCTGTTCGGAGTTCGCTTCGCTTCCAATCCGGATCCTGGTACTTTTTTCGCCACTCAGCTCTCCGGCGACCGCGGCCCTCATTGGGATGTCCCGGGCGGAATGGTCCTCGACTGGCCCCCGGGCGACAACCGCTTCCAGGCGATCGCCACAATGGGTTCGACCCACGCCTACGAATCGACCTACAAGGGCCGGGCGAATGCGTTTACCCGAGCCCAGTTCTTCTCCAGCGGAAAATCCCGTCGGGTCTGGCTCGCCTTCGACCCGACTCCCGGTAAACTCGGAACGGAAGCTGAAAAGCTCCACGCTCGAATGGCGATTGCAGGGGCACTCAGTTGGGTGGTCCATGAGCCCATCGCACGTGTCACGACCTGGCCGAACGCCGTCCCGGGGGCAACCTTCCTTTCCGTCGACTCCGAGGACCAATTCAACAACGTTCGCGGCCTTCAAAAGCTCTTCCTCGACGCCAAAGTCCAGGCGACTTTCTTCCTCGTTTCCAACTTGTTTCAAGCGGATACGGGAGCGTTCTCCCATTCGCCCGAGGGGGCATTCGAGCTTGCATCCCACTCCGAGAATCACGGCGTCTTCCAAGGACAGGGCCTCCAAGAACAGTTCGACCGCATCCAGGCCTCTCGAATCGAAATCGAAGAGATCATCGGTCGTAAAGTCTCTGGCTTTCGGGCTCCCTTTGAAAAGGCTGACGATGCGACGCTAGCAGCGGCAGTGAGTAACCACTTGGACTATGTCGTTGGAAACGCGAAGTTCGCGCGCTTCACACCCGTTTGGGTCGCTTCGGGAAAGCTCCTCTACTTTCCAAGGATGTCGCTCGACGACTTCGGGGTCGATCGCACTCCGGATCTGGATCCCGCCCAAGGAATCCCGCAAACCCTAGCCGAGGAAACGCTGCGGGCGCAAAGGCTCGGGGGCATGGCCATCCTGAATTTCCACACTCAACTCTTCGGAAAAAAACGCTATGAGGGTCCCCTGTCTGAGCTCCTGCATGCGATCTCCTCCCAGGGTAATTGGACACCGACCTACAGCCAAGCCACCCAGTGGTGGAAAGACCGGGAATCCCTAGCCCTCACTCTGAGCGCCGTTTCTCAGCGGCAGTACGAGTTGGTGGTGGAAAATCCTACAGACTCAGCCATCGATGGAATTGAAGTGGAAGTCGATTTGGGAACCGGGAGTGCCTGGAAATCCACCACTCCAGAACAACTTCCTACAGGGATCGCTCAGCGCACTCCGGCGTCTCCGCCCGAATTCAACCGGGTCCGGGTCGGCAAACTCGCACCGCATCAGGCGAGGACCATCCTCTTCGATGCACCCTGATCGCTTTTTGCACCCGCTCAAAGGGGAGTCGTGAGGTTCAAGAGATAGGATTGGGACAACCATTCTCCCGAGATCTGTCGAGAGAGGATCCGCATATAACCTCCACTGACGCTCATCGCATCTCGGGATCCATACTGAAGTTTGAGACTTCCGTAGTAGCCGTTTCCAAAAGCGAGCTGCTCCTCACGAAACCGATTGAGATTCAAACCCGCATTGAAGCTCCAGGATTCTGAAAGCGGCACAGCCGCTTCGATCCGGGGGCCATAGGAGCTGAAGGACTCGGGAGACCAATAGCCCCGGACCCTTGAGGAGTAACCCAGTCCCTCGATTCCCAATCCTGCCCAGATCCAAGGAGTGCCGGTTGAAATCCCATACATCAGGGCGGCATCCCAGGCCGTTCGTCGGTTCCCATCCGTCAATCCACGCCGACTCCCTTTGAAGCTCGCCCGCAAAGGCTCCAGGATCCTGTAATTCAAGGCCGCCTCCGCGGTGATCGCCGTCAATCGCGGCGAGACCTCTCCGACTAGTCCCAGCTCCTGGAAAACCGAGTCCCGGGAAATCCCAGCACGAACTGCGGCGTTCTCGAACGGAATCCAATCCGCGGAGAGTCGCGCCACTGCCGCCGAAGCATCAAAGCGCGCCGTGTGATTCTGGAGGAAGGTTCCCCCGAGCTCGGATTCCAGGAGGAGGGCTTTGGAGAACTTTCGGGATCCTAGCGCAGTCAGCCTCGCTCCCTGATACTGCTCGCTCGCGCTCGTACCCGTATAAAAACGAGTTTCAAAGCCGTAGTCCCAGCCCACGACCTCTTCAGAAGGGTAGGACCAGAAAAGATCCCGTCTATGGTTGCGGTATCTCAATGAGAAGTCCGCTTCCTCGATCCGATCCGAAGTGCGGGTGTAGGTCGCATCACTCGTGGTGAGGTCGCGCTCGCCATTCGGAGCAGGAACTTGGCCCTGGATCTGAGTCAGATCCGCTGGCGGTGCTTCGTTTGCGAAAGCGTCTTTCTCCGCTCCACAGGGGCCCGCTTGCAGACCTGCAATCAGAAGTAACCCAGGCAGGGCGATGCGAAATCCGATGGGGAATGATTCGAAGGGGCTGAAGGGCATCCTTGAATTTTAGGGTGCACAGTCCCTCCAAGCCAACAAAGATTCAAGCCGCTTGGCTGCCTTCGAAAACTTTCATCTCGGGAAGTAGGGCCACGGCGGCACAGACTCGTGCGGACTCCTGGTTGAGCAGGACCACCATTGGCCCAGAGCCTTCGGTGATGCCGGACTTGCCCAGTTTCTCCAAGCTCTCACAAAGGCTTGAGAGGACAGTGGCGCCGACATTGCCACTGCTGGACTTCAAAGCGTGGGCTTCGCTCGCTAGGGTCTTGGCGTCGCCCGTTTGGGAGGCCTTCCCGATCAACTCGACCTTGCTGGTCAAGGAGGACAGAAAGAGCGTCAACAAGTTGGCGAGAAAATGAGGATCGTCTTCCGACTGCAACTCACGCAGGCTGTCGAGGACATCGGGCGAAAGGACAACAGTGGGGTTTGCGACTTCCATTCGTTTCCTCATCGGCAAAAGTGCAGCCGCATTTGAGTCGGGAAACCAGAAAACCCCGCAGACTGACCTAAGATCGCCCCGGCTGGGGAACCCGGACCCATTTCATTCCCGCGGCTTCGGCGGCGAGAATCCCGAGTTCGGCATCCTCGAAAACCAGGCACTTCCCGGGCGGGACGCCCAGGAGCTCCGCCGCTTTAAGAAACGCGTCCGGCTCGGGCTTGCCCCGGGCATAATCCTCGGCTCCCACCACTGCATCGAAGAGCCCGTCCACTCCGACGGCCTTCAAGCTTGAAAGGACAGCCGCGCGGTCGCTTCCGGAAGCGACTGCGAGCTTTTTCCGTCCGTGCTGAAGACGAATCTGATCCAGGACAACGCCAATGCCCGCCACTTCGGGAAGCAGGGTCAGGAAATGGCGCTCTTTGGCCTGGGTCACTTCCTCCGGCGACATCCGCAGTCCGAACTTCTCATTCAACATCTCGACGATACGCCGAGTGGGGGTCCCTGCCCATTCGTAGAACAATTGTTCCGGAAACGGGCATCCCGAGATCGACAAAGCTTCGCACCAAGCACGATGATGCAGCGGCATCGAATCGGTAATTGTTCCGTCGCAGTCGAAAATGTAGGCGTCAAACTCCCCCGAGGGAATCCATAACGAAGTCGAGGCGACCGGACTTGCGTCCTCCCGGGATCCTACTCCCATTCGATCGTGGCTGGAGGCTTGGACGAAACGTCGTAGACGACGCGGTTCACGCCCCTCACTTCGTTGCAAATCCGAGAGGAGATGTGGGCGAGCACTTGGTGATCGAACGGATACCAGTCTGCGGTCATCCCGTCCGAGCTGGTGACTGCGCGCAGCGCGATCACGTAATCATGGGTGCGACCATCTCCTTGCACACCGACGCTCTTGATCGGGAGAAAGGCGGCGAAAGCCTGCCAGATCTTATCGTAAAGCCCGAACTCGCGGATGCACTGGATGAAGATCTCGTCGGCGTGGCGCAGGATCTCCAGATGCTCTCGTCGAATGTCACCGATCACCCGGACTGCGAGCCCGGGACCCGGAAAAGGATGCCGACTCAGGAAGTCCGTGGGAACCCCCATTTTCGCCCCTAGCTTGCGCACTTCGTCCTTGAACAAATCGCGTAGGGGTTCGATCAGTTTGAAACGGAGGTCTTTGGGCAGTCCTCCCACGTTGTGGTGGGACTTGATCGTGGCCGAATGCTTTCTTCCTCCACCCAGCTCGCTCGCGCTCCCGGGAGGGGGGCTCGACTCGATGACGTCGGGATAAAGCGTGCCTTGCACGAGGAAAGCAGGCAGATGGCCGAGTCTACGGGAAACGTCTTGCGCCGCCTCGTCAAAAACCGCGATGAACTCGGCTCCGATGATCTTGCGCTTTTTTTCCGGATCCGCGACGCCTTCGAGTTTCGTGAGGAACCGCTCAACCGCATCCACGCAGGTCACCGGCAAATGGAGCTGTTCATTGAACATCTTCATCACCCGGGCGCGCTCATCGAAACGCAGAAGCCCGTTGTCGACGAACACGCAGTGGAGTCGATCGCCGATCGCGCGATAGACGAGCGTCGCGGCGACCGCGCTGTCCACTCCGCCCGACAGTGCACAGATCACGTGGGCAATCTCTCCCACTTGCGCACGGATCCGGGTGACCTGTTCATCCAACACCGAACTCATGTCCCAGTCCGGTTGGACTCCCGCCAGCTCAAGGACGAATCGACGCAAAATCTCGGCCCCCCCTTCGGTGTGGGTGACCTCCGGGTGGAACTGGAGAGCGAAGATTGCAGCTTCCGGGTTCTCCATCGCAGCCACTGCTCCCGAAGCGCTGACTCCCGCGAGCCGGAAACCGGGCGGGAGCGCCTTGGTCTCATCGCCGTGACTCATCCACGCCTGGAACGGCGCCTGCCCGGGCGAACTGTCCGCACCTTCGCGGGTTTCAAAAATCTTGGAGCCCTTTTCCGGACGGACTCCCATGCGACCGTATTCTCGGACTTGCGCTTTCTCGACCGTCCCACCCATCGACTTGGCCAGGAGCTGCATCCCGTAACAGATGCCGAGCACCGGTAGGTGCTGCTCAGCTTGGTACTTCAGGAAGCCTTCGGGGAGGATCGGTGCGTCCTCATCGTAGACCGACGAGGGACCACCCGAGAGTATGACCGCTTTGGGTTCAAAACCCTGGATGCGCTCCAGGCTCGAGTCGCCCGGGAGGATGAAGGAGTAGATCCCCATCTCCCGAATCCTGCGGGCGATGAGTTGGGTGTATTGGGATCCGTAGTCCAGGATCACGATTGTGGAATGAGTCTGGGAAACGGTTGCGGGACCTTTGCTCAAAGGGGAAGCCTCCAATAGCGGGGCTGCCTGCCCCAGGTTCAAGAACTAGGAGTTCAGTCGGTAGTTCGGCGCCTCTTTGGTCACCACCACGTCGTGCGGATGGCTTTCAACCAATCCCGCATTCGAGATCCGGATGAATTTCGCGTTTTCCTGAAGCGCCGTGAGAGTCGGCGCTCCGCAGTAGCCCATTCCGGCGCGCAAGCCGCCCAGGAGTTGATTGACGTTGAACGACAGACTCCCCCGATACGGTACCCGACCCTCGATCCCTTCGGGGACGAGTTTGCCGACTTCGTCGACATCCGACTGGAAATACCGATCCTTTGAGCCCTGAGCCTGCGACATCGCTCCCAGGCTGCCCATGCCCCGGTAAACTTTGTAGGAACGGCCCTGATAGAGAACCGTTTCGCCCGGAGCTTCGTCGGTTCCTGCGAAGAGCGAACCAATCATGCAGCTTTGCGCACCAGCCGCCAAGGCCTTGGTGATATCACCCGAATACTTGATACCGCCGTCCGAAATGATCGGTACTCCATGAGGCCGTGCCGCACGCACCGCTTCGCCCACTGCAAAAAGTTGAGGAACCCCGATCCCCGCCACCACGCGCGTCGTGCAAATCGAGCCTGGCCCGATCCCCACTTTTACGGCATCGGCGCCGGCCAGGATCATCGCTTCGGTGCCCTCGAAGGTCGCGACGTTGCCGCCGACGATCTCCACCCGGTCGCCCAGGCTCTTCTTCAAGTTCGCGACCGCATCGAGCACGCCTTTGGAATGCCCATGGGCACTGTCCACGAAAAGCACGTCCACACCCGCATCCGCCAGGGCTTCCGCTCGCTTCATGCTCTCCGCGCCGACACCGACCGCCGCGCCCACGATCAGGCGACCGAACTTATCTTTGTTGGCGAAGGGATGCTCCTGCCGCTTCTTGATGTCCTTGAGAGTGATCAGGCCTTTCAAATGCCCGCCCGCATCGATGACCGGAAGCTTCTCGATGCGTTTCTCACGCAGGATCTGCTTGGCTTGGTCAAGAGTCGTGCCCTCCGGAACCGTCACCAGCGGCATCCGGGTCATGCGCGAACCGACGAGTTGGTTCACGTCCTGTTCAAAGCGCAGATCGCGGCTCGTGAGGATCCCGACGAGCTTCAGTCCTTGGGGAGTCTTCTCGGTGACGGGGACGCCCGAGATCTTGAAAGTGCTCATGAGCTTCAAGGCTTCGCCGAGGCGCGCAGTGGGTTCGATCGTGATGGGATCGAGGATCATCCCCCACTCGCTCTTCTTCACCTTTTCGACTTCGAAGGCCTGATCCAGGATCGTGAGGTTCTTGTGGATGACACCCAAACCCCCTTCCTGGGCCAGGATGATCGCCGACTTGCTCTCGGTGACCGTATCCATCGCTGCCGAGACCAGGGGCATCTGAAGGCGGATTTTTCGGGTTAACCAAGTATCGAGCTTCACTTCCGAAGGCAGCACTTCGGAGTAACCCGGCAATAGGAGGACGTCATCAAAAGTCAGAGCTTCACCCAAGACCTTCATCCGCCCGCCTCCTCGTCTTCAACCAGGTCCAGACTCTCCAAATCCTGGTTGTTTTCGCCCAGGCGCTTCGGGCCCCGGACGTAAGATTGATATTCGCGCGAATCGCCTACGTAATTCTCGGCACTTTGCTTGAGGAACGCGATCTCCTCGGCCTTCAGGACGCGAGCCACTTTCGCCGGGGATCCGATCACGAGACTGCCGGCAGGAACCACGGTACCCTTGGTCACGAGCGCTCCCGCGCCCA
>JAYVNB010000301.1:0-10084 GCA_043759365.1 Bacteriovoracaceae bacterium
ACGGGCGATCTCACTCCGGTCTCGTTTCGGAAACGCGACTTTTTCCAGGGCCTCGCCCAAGACTACAATCAGCTCCTTGAGCGCTGGAAATGAAAAAAAGGCCATTTAGGTTTGCAAGTCGCGGCGTATCTTACGCGGCGCTTGCCTGATCTCGGGTTCCAGATCAATGTCGATGCCACGCGCGATATTGATCTTTATCAAATCCTCTTGGGCCTGACCCCTCCCTGGCAAGTGACCGCAGTGGCGATCGCCGTTCGGGTCGAGTACCCGGCGGGTCAGCTACTTCACTGCCCGAAGTGCGAGGCCGTCGTCCCTCGCACCCATTGCCCTAACCACGGAGTCCTTCAGCTAAGCGTCCCCTGGGCCGAGGACCAGAGCCGTTTTACGGCCATGTTCGAGGCCCTCACTGCGCTTTCGTGGGACCAGGTCGACCGGATCATGGACCACGCGGTTGCGCGCGGGCTCGACCGCCGTAGACTCGAGAGTTTGCGTTACCTCGGGATCGACGAGAAGAATTTTGGCAAGGGGCATGACTATGTCAGCGTGCTGTGCGATCTGGACGGGAAACGTGTGCTGGACGTGATTCCGGAGCGAAAAAAAGCCGCCGCTCTCGGCCTTTTGAGTCCATCCCCACGCCTCAGCGGGAGAATATCCAGGCGATCGAGATGGATATGTGGGAGCCCTTTATGAGCGCGGCTCAGATTGTCCTGCCGCAGCCGGAGATCGTTCATGACAAATTCCACATTGTCCGGGAACTGACGAAGGCAGTGGACCTGGTCAGACGCCGAAAGCACCGGGAGCACCGGGAGCACCGGGAGCTAAAAGGCGACGGAGATTCCGACACCCTCAAACACACGAAGTATATTTTCCTCAAAAACCCCAAGAATTGTACCAATGGCCAGCGGGATCGGCTCGTAAGTACTTCGACCGATGGTACTTCTGGGCGACGCACTCGAGACTCAAACCGATGATCGAGTCGGCGCGTACTCTCAAGCGCCACCTCCCGGGACTCTTAGCCCACACTGCCGGCACCGCATCACGAACGCGGCGGCAGAAGGGCTTAATTCCAAGATCCAAATCATCAAGGCCAATGCTCGCGGCTTCCGGAATTTGTAAAAATACCGCCTCGCGATTCTTTTTCATTGCGGACGCCTTAGCCTCTATCCACACGGAACCCGGTAGAGCCACCTATCTCGGGATATCAATCCGAAATCCCTCAACGACCAACGCAGCGGAGGATCGCGGCGGTATTCCTCCCGCCATTTGATCCAGTTCCCCCCAATGGATCGTAGCTGTAAGCGAACGATCTGAAGTTCGAGACGATCGTCGCGCTCCAGTGATTGGAGTTCATCCCGGGCAAGACCATCCGGATTCCGTCAACTTCGGCCTGGTGAAAATCGTAAATCGTGGGGAGCCGCCAGCGTACTGCCACAGACGAATTGGCGCCCATCCCACCTTTAGTATCGTCATAAACTCCGCTCGCCCATATCTCCGTCCCAATCCCCGGCTGCGTACCAGCCACCTCTGCGCAGTAGCTAATAGGCGTGACCTGATCCTGATTCCCCGCATTGTTGCAAAGATTGGCCGGATCCGTGATTTGAGCATTACCAGCTCCTCTGCACCAGTTGTCAGTGCCCACGACATCGCTCCAAAGCAGGCCCGTCCGTTGGTCCTGCCAAACTTCCTTCGAGGTCGCTGTGCGGGTCACGAGTCTCCAAGTAGCCTGTCCTGCATTTCCAGACGAGCTCCCCGTCCAGGTCGCCGATCCCGCATTTAAGCTGGTACAGTTTGCGATCCTGAGGGCCAAGGAACCTTGCGAAGTCCCGCAGGTCACCACGGGCCGAACGGCGATCGTGACCGGTGTACAAGTTTGAGCGCTGCCTCCACCGCCGGTGCAGCCACGGCCCGAGGTCCAGTACCCTTCGTCATCTTTGAGAATATCCGGCACTTCTCGATATCCGGCTCCCAACAAGACCGCCGTGCGCTCGGCTTTTACTGTGATCTGAGCTGTCGCCGGGTCGCGGTGGATATCCGAGCCCGTAAAATCCCCAAAGGCCGAAGTGCAGGCTCCGCTTCCCAGTGCTCCCAGCACCGTCACGCCTGCGCAAATCTGCGATGAAATCGGAGCAGCCAGCGTGCCCACTACTTTCGTTCCACCGCCGTTCAAAAATTCTTTCCCAGCAAGTACATCAGATGACAAGGCGGGGCTCGACACTTGCTCTAACAATACCCTCTGACCGCTCATCTTAATTTCTGGGACACAACCGAGCGATAATGTCGCAAAGATCGTGAACAATGCACGCGGCCCGCAGTTAGAAAGCGTGAATGCGACATTTCGTGCCATAGGCATAATATAATATTAGAGATCGATGCGAGCCTTGGTCAAGCAACTATTCTAGCTCACACGATACGCCGAGCTGACCAGGTATAGTCCAACTTCATGAGACCAGGATGGCGCTCCAGGTCTGCCGGGACACAGGTTTCCTCCACCCAGTTTGTTTAAAAGTTCAACTACGGCAAACGTAAAAGCTAGTAGGTGGGACGGCACAACCCTGACACATTGCGCAGAGCTCATCCCTCTGTAGACTACAAGGAGGCGTCCCCGTTTGGGATGGCAGGGGCGATCATTTACGAGGAGCACACCGCATGCAGAGATTTACCAACCTAATACATTGGGCCTCGATGGTGTGTGCCCTTTCTTGGATCAGTCTCTCAAGCTGTTCCAGCGGCGTGAGCACCCAAAGCAAGCAGAGCGGCAGTAGCAAACTAAGCACTAGTCTTGCGAAGCAGTCGACCGCTCAAATAGCCTTGCTCGATTTGCGAACGGCATCCGCAAATGTTCAACTTCGCGCACGCGCAGCCTCCTCGACTGAGATTGACCTTACTTGGAGCTCAGCACTGCCCACTTCAGGAAGTTTCACTGTCTACCGCTGGGTCAGCGGATCCTCCCTCGCACCGGTGGCGCTTCGGATCTCCGGCACTAGCCTAGCTGACCAAGCCTTGCTCCCACAGAGTAAATACATTTATCAAGTTTGTTTCGCGGACGGATCCACTTGCTCCTTCGCTTTAGTCGCCACGACCTTGGACGACTTTAAATCGGCAACTCGTCCCGCACCCCCGAGCTCGCCCAGCAGCGTCCCAATCAGTGACTTTCGAAACAACCTGTTTTACGCCGGGGAAGCCGTCAATTTTCACTTCGCCAATTCTGCCGCGACTTACGAGGTCCGCGATTTTTACGGTCACGTGGTCGCATCCGGCCAAGCCGGCCCAAGTGTTCAGTTGCCGGTTTCGGAGCCCGGTTGGTACCGTCTCTTCGCATTCGGCCGAGCGGGATCCGGCAACGGAGCAATCGATGGCGCAACGAACTTCATGATTTTCCGCAATGACCCGCGTTTTTACCCCCGGCCTGCCGATAAGGCCGAGGGCCGAAATGGGGGAGTTGACGACGTCCTTCGGGGAATCGCCGCAATCGGACCCGAGCGCATGGCGGAGCCAAACCAGTGGTTTCCTAGCACCCAAGAAGCGTCGATTAGCCAGCAGATCCAGTCCATCCAGAAGTACTATCTGAATCCCCGCTATCAGGACCCAGCCCGTCCACGCGACATGTTGATGGGGATGCACACTCAGATCTACCATCCCGAGTGCGGTCCCTGGGGACCGTCATGCCTGGTGCCAATCATGGAGGATACCGCCGCGCTCGAAAGCTTCGCTAGCACCTTTGCTGGATTTCAAGGCTACTACGAAGGAGAGAACGAGCCCAACATCTCCGGAAACGGAAAGTACTCGAATCCAGCTTCCTACGCCCAGATCTTTTTTGATTTCGCCCGCACCATGCGAAAGAAGGATCCGACCGCGAAGTTCATGGGTCCAGCCACCGTGGACCTCACTTCAGGAAGCATGCAGTACATCCATGACTTTCTAGTGGCACTTGCCCAGAAGAGGGACACTAATGGAAATTCCGGTCTCAGCTACCTAGATGCATTCTCATTCCACGCCTACAATGTGATCAATGGTGATCCCGTGGTCGCGCGCTCGCTTCTTTCCCAGCTCCAGGGAATCCTCGACCAAGTGGCGAGCCAGTACAACTACCCGACATTGAGCACGATCCCAAAATGGCAAACTGAACAAGGCCAGTTCAACTGGCTTGATGGCATTCATGAGCCCGTGCATTCCGGCCGCTGGGACATGATTCAGTTCATGTTGTTTGAACAATTCAACATTCCGAAGGAACACAACAATCTTTGGAGCGACATGCAGGCAGGCTTCGGCACCTTCTGGGAGGATTACAATACTCAAGTAGTCGAGCCGGCCCCAGCACTCCTGCGCGTTTACTCCGAAGAGCTTTTTGGCAAAAGCTTTGCGCAAGCCGTGGACTTCGGGAATCCGGGTAACAATCTCTACATCGGAAACGTCTTCGCTTCGCCCGATAAATCCCGCTTCACTCTTGCCGTCATGACCGCGGCGATGACTGATGGCTCGCTCATGCTCAAAGGTAGCCCAAATTCCAACCTTCACCTGGTTTCCGCGTTCGGAGTGGAAAGCGATTTGCGCCTAGATGCCTCAGGCTATGCACTTCTGCCCGTGGGAGAGCTGCCGACCTATGTCGAGTACACCTCGAGTCAAGCGCTTCAAGTCGTGAAAAACAACGACTTAGGGGCAAACCTCGCGCTCCAGCCCGGGGTGAGCGTAACTGCTTCAGACCATAGTGACGCCAGCAAGATCATCGACGGCGCCCTAAACACTTCGTTCGGTGGCGGTACGGACGGCTATTATGGCCAAGCGATCCCCAGCGGCGGCAGTAAGGATGATTCGATCTGGGTGGAAATGGACTTTCCCTTCCCTCAGTCCATCGCAACCGTGGTCGTGTACGCAGGCATTCCTTGGCAGATTCGCTCCAGCCTGACGGACTACGACCTGCAGGTCGAGCAACAGGGCCAATGGATCACCGTGGAGCACGTCCAAGAAGACCCGAAAACCCTTCCGCTCTTTGCCCAGGCCGACCAAGCCTGGATCGAAAGCTTCTACAGTGAGCGCTCCATTTTCGTTCACAGCCTCCCGATTCCGATCACCACGCAAAAGCTCCGACTCGTGGTCCACGACGCGAGCTACGGTGGTGGGGGCTCGCGCGTAGTTTGCCAACATGGCGGACAATGCTCAGGTAGCAGTCCTGACGACTACCACCGGGTTTACATCCGAGAGATTGAAGCCTACGGCTCGGCCGGAGCGAGCGCCAACCTTCCGGTTCGAATCAATGCGGGACAAACCTATTCCGGAAACTCGGGAAATCCCGGCTGGTCATCCGATATTTATGCGAACGGTGGCAGCCTCTATGACTGGGGTACCTCGGCCTGCCCGGATCCCGCCGGCGTTACGCGTTCCGTTTACAGTTCCGTTCACTACAGCTCGAGTCAATTCAGTTATTCATTGCCAGTCCAAGCGGGCGGCACTTACGAGCTGAAACTGCACTTTTGTGAAGGGACTGAACAGAATCTGGGTAAGAGCCCGTTTCGCGTCACAGTTGACTCAAGCACTCTACTCGACCACTTCGATGTCGGCGCAGTCGCCGGTGGGGCGCATAAGCCTTACGTAGCGAAGTTTCAAGTCGCGGCGACATCGGATCGCTTGCAGCTTGGTTTCATCAATCAAGGGTCGGACGGAAACCTTTCGCGCGCGATGGTTTCTGGAATTGAGCTTTCTCCGTTGAGCTTACCCATTCCAAAGGCAACGCCCTCGATTGGGCCTGATCCAGGACCAAGCTCCTCCCCATCAAAATCATCGGTTCCAGTTTTGCCTACTCCCAGTCCTTCACCGACGATCTCGCACTCTCCGAGTCCCGTAGGTGTTGCGGTGCGTGTTCATGCTTCCGCTAACACCTACCGCAGTCCTTTTACGGGCAGCTTGTTTGACAGCGACAAATACTTCACGGGCGGGAGCGCATGGGGATTCAGCAACATAACTCCGTCCGGAACCCTGGAACTCGCGGAGCTACTGGTGAACGTGCGGTATTCAACTGATCGATTCCGTTATGCACTTCCAGTCTCGGCCGGCGCCTCCTACCAGCTTAATCTCTACTTTCTGGAAGGCGATAGCTCCAAAGTCGGCAAGAGTCCGATGAAGATCAATCTGAATGGCGCGACCGTTTTATCGCAGTTCGATATTGGATCAGCCGCGGGCGGGGTTGGAAAAGCGATCATGATGTCCTTTTCAGTGATCGGAGACGCATCGGGGATCTTGAACGTCGACTTCGTAAATCTAGGTGCCTCTGACGGTCAGACTCGCGCGATGGTCTCCGCGCTCGAACTAGTTCCGAACACTTCAAATTCCATGGGTTCAGGCGATGGTTCGACCGGAAACCCGCCTACGGCCGCTACGGTAAGTCCAGGCACGACCACGTTGCGGATCAAAGCCGGGGGAGGGTCGATCCAGACCGCTTCCAACGGCTTATCGTGGACGGATGACCAGGCGGCTTTCAGCTCCGGTGGTTCCAGCTGGACCTTCACGGGACCGGTCCAATTTTCTTCGGATTCAGATTTGTACCGAGAAGTCCGCTACAGCTCTTCAAAATTCTCCTACGTGTTGCCAGCCGTGGCGGGTGCCTACAACTTGAAGCTCCATTTCTACGAAGGGGATGGCGGTAAAGTTGGACAAAGTCAGTTTAACGTCACCGCGAACGGTGCCGTGCTTCTCGACCAATTTGATATCGGGACGGCAGCCGGCGGAGCCGGCAAAGCGCTCGTGAAGTCCTTTGGAATCGTCCTGGAAAACGATGGGCTCAAACTGAACTTCCAGAACCAGGGGGCCCGGGCAATGGTCTCGGCGATCGAGCTCGTGCCTGCGAGCACGGCACTACCTAAACTCGCAACATCGCCCGCCAATAATTTGCCTTCGATCAGATCCTATGCGGGTTCCAGCCGCTATATCGATCCGATCACAGGTGCCACGTGGTCGCCCGACGCCGTAAACGCGGTTGGTGGAGCGATTTATCTCTTCTCTAACCTCGGGGTCGCCGGCAATCCAAGCGATTTGCCTCTGTACCTGACCGTGAGGTTCTCGAGTGCGAATTTTCAATCCAAGTTTTCGATCCCCGCGGGTCAATACCAGGTCACTCTCTATTTCTATGAAGGGGATTCAAGCCAAGTTGGACAAAGCCCCTTTGACGTGACCGCGAACGGGAACGCGCTCCTCAGCGCGTTCGATATCGGATCAGCAGCTGGCGGGGCCGGGAAAGCATTGAAGAAGACCTTTAACATTCAAGTTGGAGCGAACGGTCTAACTCTCTTGTTCAATAATCTTGTCGCTGGCCATCGAGCCATGGTCTCAGGAATCGAAATTACCCCTTAATCTCAATCGGGTAGCTAATACGGATTCGTGCCGGACAGAGTGAAAATTTCTGTAGAACTTCTTCCGTCTTCTCCCAGTTCACAGCGCCTCCAGTAATGCACCGTGAAGTGCAGGAAGGCCGCAATCTTTCGCGTGTTGCCAGCAATGCCGTAGCAATTGAAATGGCCCACGAGAAGAGAGTTGATTCTCTCTACTGCGGGCGCCTCCTGTTCGAGCTTTTGAGCTCGATTCGTTTGAGGAAGGAATCTGTCCGGAGACAAATTCCTTCCTCCGATTTGGAGGGCTGTTTTGTAGGCAGTTCGTAGGCAAGAAGTAGGAAACTCCTGAAATCTCACGACTGACCGGGAAATGTCGAAGCTGCTGCTCGATCCTAACTGCTTGAATCGATTACTTCTTACTTTCCCCTACTTGCCTAACGTTGCAGCTGAGAATCAAAAAAAGTTGGCTGGCCTGCTAGGACGCGAGCGCAGCGAAACACGAAGGGTTTCGCGCGACGCGTGCGCGAGACCGCCTGAAGGGAAGAGTCCGGAGGGCGACCCCGAAAGGCGAGTCGGAGCACGCTCGAATCCTAGCGGCCAGCCGACCGCAGTCGAAGCCCTAAAAAGTTGAATGGGCAGCCCCTCAGAGTGGAACTGCCCAGGCTGGACGAGTTCAGAACCTGGTGCCGGGAGGCGCTGGCCGCTTAACTTTCGCACCGGGGCCAGGGGGGGTCATCCATTTCCAGCCGGAAGTTCAGAGTATTTTTGAATCCCGCATTGCTGGCATCCTGGAGTTAGAGGGTGAACGACATAGGCGCTCGCTGGACTGAAGAAAAATGCGCCTCCGCAACTGGGACATGGGGCTCTTTTGAGAAAGTAGCCAATGGCGAGCTGAGGAAGAAAGATAGTTCCAACTCCCATAGTTTGCGAAAGTTCAGGAGGTCGCCCTTGAAGCGCCACGAACCCACAGGCTCCGAGAAGCAGCATTAGGCCTCCGGATGCAATCACGGTTAGGATCCGAATTTTTTTCCAAACCAAGTGCATCGAGGTCATTGGCCGCCTGATTCTACTGGCTTACCGGCTGAGCATTGCTCCCATTTGCCCTAAAGAAATTGAGCACCATCTCCCGGCGGGAGACCTCAGCCTTCCCCCGAAAGACATGTCCTTGATCAGGAAAGTAATGGACCTCAGGATTCCTTTTCGCTGCCTTCAAAGTCGTTTCGATGCGTCGGGTCTGTTCCACTGGCCAGACTTCATCCTTCTCGCCAACCGTAATCAGAATAGGGTTATCGAACTTCTCCACCTCAATCCTCTTGAGGGAAGGCACATCCCTCCCGGCGATCTTCCATGCGCTTTTAGTTGGGTCCAGGGTAGACGGATCGTCAGGGCCACATGAGGGGTTCCACTGATAGCTGGTCTCAGGCGAGCCTTCGGAGCATTGCCCTACGCCTTTACGACAAAGCCAACAGGAAGGCTCACGCCAGCTCCAATTCCAAGACACATTAAAAACATCGCTGGGCGAATGAGCGACCAACACACTGGGCTTATTTGAGATCGTTGTCTCCAGGCTTCCAGTGATCATCGTCAACTCAGCTCCCCGGGAAAATCCGTAAACAGCAACCCAGCCGTTGCTTTGGGACTGGGATCGAAGCCAGCTCACCACCTCGAGTATTTTGGTCACTTCGACGTTCTTGAGAGTCTGCCTGGGTCCAGTCAGCCCCCGGTCACAGTCAAAGTAGCAGTACGTCATCACCGCGTATCCTTGAGTGGCAAGAATGTTTGCCTCGGCGTCGATAAATGGCTCAGAGCCACCTTCACTTCCGTGGAGCATGATGATGGACGGATGCTTATTCGCGTCGTTAGGGACGTAGAAGGGTGATGCAAATGGGTTCCTTTGCGTAATGACCGGATAGGGCCCCGCAAATACCGAAGTAGATAAAAATAGAACTAAACAACACGCAAAGAGCCTCATAAGCCAACCTCTCAATATGCGGAGGTGGATAGCACGGGAGTGTAAAAAAATCCATTTTCAACAAGCCTCGATCAAGTGTCGTTCCAGTCCTGCCCAAACTAATCCCAAGCTCGCTCTGTTATTCCTGTTAATCCTGTTTTTATCAGGGTTCTTTGTGGAAAACCAAAGCCAGCGACAATCACATCCACTCCAAATACGTCGATCAACCAATAGCGCGCAAACCCCTGTGGCCTCACCCCGGTTATCAGGGAGGCACATGGCTCAGGGCGACTTCCTTGGCGGCAGTTTCATTGCATTCGCATTGTCCGCATGACCTGGAAAATGAAGGCTTGGCTTAACCAAACAGCGCTCATTCTGTATTTACAATTTCCCATATTAAATCAGTCACTTGAACGGGATCTCGCTAAAAACTGCCCTACTTGAGCAACGGGCATCGACACCAGGCAATAACCTGACCTCTGGAGTTGCCCCGTCAAGACCGGTCACCCTAGTTTGTTAAAACGACCTCACGGCGGTATTGCCGAGGCGATCGCATCTTGAGCCCCTTATGGGGCGCATTCTCGTTGTAGTCCTCGATCCAAGCCGGAATCTGCGCAAGAACCGTGGCCGGATCGTCGAGTCGGCTGAGATAAGCGTAGTCGCGCTTCAGGGTCTTTACGAACGCTTCGCTCATGCCGTTTGATTCGGGCGAGTAGGCGGGCGTCGTGCAGACAATGAAGCCAAGGCTCTCTCCGAGCTCTCGTGTTTCGTCGGCCGTGTAGCAGCCTCCGTTGTCTGAAAGCCACTGCACCGG
>JAYVNB010000302.1:0-27653 GCA_043759365.1 Bacteriovoracaceae bacterium
GCATCGCAAAGAAAAGACTCTACTCATTTGTTCTTCGGCCCGAAAAGTCATCGAATGGGAGC
Organism: Bacteriovoracaceae bacterium; assembly: GCA_043759365.1. Lineage (GTDB taxonomy): Bacteria > Bdellovibrionota > UBA1018 > UBA1018 > UBA1018 > JAYVNB01. The sequence goes on from JAYVNB010000302.1 coordinate 63, forward strand.
GCAAGCTGAAAGACGATTTTGGGCTCAAGGTCGTCGCCTTTCACGAAGAGTTGCCCCTTCTCGCTCGCGATCGGAATGCCGCGTATTTCGAGGATCCTGAGGGTGCCTCGATCCTCCTCTCGTCCGAGATTGGCGGGGAGGGTCGAAACTTCCAACACGCCAGCCACTTGGTGCTCGCGGACTTGCCGGAGGATTCCGATGTTCTCGAACAGAGGATCGGTCGCCTGGATCGCATTGGACAATCGTCCGAGATTCGTTTGCACGTACCCTACGTTCCAGGACGACGCGAGGAGCGTCTCCTCCGTTGGCACGAAGAAGTTTTTCAGGCCTTCGAAGCACCGCCCCGGGGCGCGGGCGAGGTTTATGCGCGACATCGCGAAGAGCTTTCCAAGGACGACACCAAGACTTTCGAGCGCCTTCTCAAAAAAGCGCGGGAAGACTACTTGGAGACGACAGCCAAAATCGAAGCGGGTCGAGATCGCCTGATCGAGATCAATTCCTTCGATCCGGCCGAAGGCCCGCAAATCGTGGAGACCCTGAAATCCGCGGAGCGTCCGGAGGAGCTTCGGGAATATCTCGAGGATGTGCTCAACACCCTTGGCATCCATTCCGATGATCTCGATTCCGATTCCCTTTTCGTTGAACCGGGCGACAGCATGTACGTCTCTTATTTTCCGGGCCTGCCTCCGGAAGGGCTTCGTATCACCTTTTCGAGAGCGAAGGCGCTTGCACGCAACGATATGGCTCTCATGAGTTGGGACCATCCCATGGTGAACGAAACCATGGAGTCGATCGCTCGCCAGGAGCTCGGAAACGTCTCCGTCGCAGCCTGGAACCAGAACAACCTAGTCCTCGACTGTTCGTTCGTCCTAGAGCCTCTCGCTACTGCTTCGGGATGGTATGCGGATGAGTTTTTCCCGTCGGAACCGATCCGCGTGGTGATGGATACCACAGGCAAAGATCTCACCCCCGAATGGGAGTGGGACAAGCTCAGGGAGAGTCTCGTTCCGATATCCGAGGATGCTGGCCGACTCGTAAAGAAGCTCCCGGGAGAGAGGATTCGTGGGCTCTTGAACAAGGCGCTTGGCCAAGCCGACCGTGCATCGGCGGCAGTTAAGCTCGCAGCACTCCAGAAAATGCAGTCTTCGATCGAGGACGAGATCAACCGGTTGAAGGCGCTCCGAGGCAAAAACGAGTTGATCAGTGAGACTGAGCTCAAATGGTGGATGGATCGCAGGGTGCACCTTCACAATGCCTTCGAGGGCGCTCGTGTCCGGCTCGACGCATTTTTGCTGGTGGTCCCGAGTAGTCTCGGAAAAATGTAGGTTCCACTGTCCTTGAAAAATCCGGGCACTCGGTCCAAGTGGCGGAGCAGGGTAAAAAAAAGGCTTTCGTCCCCCCGGACGAAAGCCTTTTCCCAGATCCTTCAATGAACCCGGATTGAATCTCAGGCGTATCTGCGCGAAAAGCCTTCGCCTAGACTCTTGTGCTGGCGTCCGCTGGCTGTCAGGCCTTCACGGCGCTCCTGGTCTTCCTTGCAGGAGATGCACAGGGTCGCGATCGGGCGAGCTTCAAGGCGGCGTAGTTCAATGCCTTCTCCGCACTCGTCGCAATCCCCGAAAGTCCCTTCATCGATTCGAGCCAAGGCTTCTTCGATCCGCTTGACCAGGAAAACTTCCCGGTTGCAGAGTCGCATCCTCATCGATTGCTCGATATCGGTCGAGGCCTGGTCAATCTCGTCGAAACGGTCGTCTGTGTTGACACTGAAGTCCTCACGCACAATGCGATCGTTGAACAAGATCCCTTTCTTCTGAGTTTCGAAGATCTTCTTGAACTTCTTCAACTGGTCTTTTTTCATGCTCCCTCTTCCCCCCCTTTGAGTTCGCGGATCACCCACTGACTGATCGCCTGTAGGGTTTCCATGACCCCCTGTCCTCGATTGGCAACCGCTTCGAAATGCGGTCGTTTCATCGAGTTGAAGGTCGCTTCCAGCTCCCTGACGGGCACAGCATCCGTCAGGTCGCGCTTGTTGTACTGAAATACCAGGGGGATTTTATGCATGTCATACCCCTGCTGCTCCAGACTCTTTTGGAGAGCTTCGTAGCTCTCAATATTATTTTCCATTTGCTCGGCGCGGCTATCGACCACGAAAATGATGCCGTCCACGCCCTTGAGGATGAACTGCCTCGAGACCTCATAAAAGGTTTGACCCGGGATCGAGTAGAGGTGGAACCGAGTCTTGTAGCCGCGGATGTCCCCGATCGAGAGAGGAAGAAAGTCGAAAAACAGCGTTCGTTCGTTCTCGGTGCTGAGATTCACGAGCTGGCCGCGACTCTCGGCCTGCGTGTGCTCGTAAATGTACTGAACGTTGGTAGTTTTGCCGCTCAACCCCGGCCCGCAGTAGACGATCTTGCAGTTGATCTCTTTGTTGGGGTAGTTGATGAAACTCAATTCAGGAGATCTCCACGCGGTTTTCCATCGCTTTACCGATGGTTTGTCGATCGGTGTATTCGAGGAGTCCGCCCACCGGGATTCCATGCGCGAGCTGAGTTACCCGGACTCCGAACGGCTTGATCAGTCGACTCAAGTAGAGGGTCGTGGCCTCTCCTTCGACGCTCGGATTGGTGGCTAAGATCACTTCCCGCGGAGGCGAGGCCGCAATCCGATGGATCAGCTCGCGGATTTTGAGCTCTTCGGGTCCGATCCCGTCCAAAGGAGACAGAGCCCCGTGCAGAACGTGGTAGAGGCCGCGATGGACTCCGGCCTGTTCGAGCGACATGACGTCGGTGGGTCGTTCGACCACACAAATCACACCTGAGTCGCGCTGCGGGTGAGTGCAGATTCGGCAGGGATCGCTGTCCGAGAACGTGAAGCACGTACTGCACAAGCCGATCTTCTGCTTCGCAGTGATGATTGCTTCGGACAAAGCGCGCGAATAATCTATATCTTGTTTGAGGATGAAGTAAGCCAGGCGAGTCGCGGTTTTTTCACCGATCCCCGGAAGCTTGGAGAGTTCGAAGATTAGCTTCGAGACGGGATCCTGGGTTTGCATCATTGAGCCGCTTCTTCCCGGGGTTCGATCAGCTCGATGGGACCGAGCTCCCCTCCGAATAAAGCTCGGGCTTCGGCGATGATCGGATGATTTTGCGCAGCTTCTCGCGCAGCGACTTCTCGAGCCGTCCGCTGGCGCTCCCGGGCCAAGGCCAGGCTCTCGCCTGACATGGTTGCGGAGATCTCGGCTTGAACTCGCATCGAGCGCTGGAAGTAATCCTTGCCCATCGCGTTCACTTGATCGGAATAGACTTTTTTGGAGAGATTGTCCCTGAAGGATCCGTCTTCGGGACGGAACGCGATGATCAGGAGGTCGGCTGCCGGATCGGCCGGATTCGGCAATGCCTGACAGCTTCCGTGCTCAAGGAAGGATGCGAGCAGCGGTCGCGTCTGTTTGATGTAGTCGATGAAACCTTCCCAATTCCGGGGACCGGCCGGTATCGCAGGACTCGGGTGTGGAACAGGAGCAGCTGCTCGGATAGGCAGGGGTGCCGTGATTCGAGTGGGAGTCGAGGCTCCCGGGCTCAGGCCGGCTGCGGTCGATGCGGCTGCCGCTTGTGCCAAACGCTGAGCAAAGCCCATGGGCGGCGGTCCCTTCGGTGATGGGACCGCTACCCAGCCTTCGGTCGAAGGAGGTGTGCTTTCGAGTCGATCCATCTCAGGAACAAGCTCAGGGACAGGAGTGGAATTCGCATTTGTCGGCAGTGCCGAGGCGGTGGAGCGGGCGCGATCCTCGAGCGAAGGAGGGCTAGGAGATTGGGGCGCCATTCGACGAGGTCCTGTGGAAGGGGCGGGGTCGCGAGCCACTGGGCCTGAAGTTCCGCCTCCCGATCCGTCGAACGTGACCAGGGCCTCTGCAGTCGCGCACTTGATCAAGAGGACATCGAGTACGATTTTGGGTTGAGGCGACTTCGCGATCCATTCCACGCCTTGACTCAGGACCTGAAAAATCAGCTCCAATTCCTCGAGTTCGCGGAGCGGAGCGAGGGCCTGGATTTCTTTCCACTCATCCTCGGACAACTCAAGACTCGAGGAACCCGTAGCCCCGAGCTTGGCCAGGATGGTTCCATAAAGAAACTCGATCAAAGCGCGCGTCAAAACCTTCAAGTCGTGACCGGCTTGATAGGCCTGATCGACCGAAGCCAACGCTTCCAGGGGTTTGCGGCTCAGTACTCCTCGGAGGATTCCCAGGGTGGTCTGGCCTTCGATCAAGCCGATCGCTTCCCGGGCGGATTGGGTCGGGATCGTATTACCGGAAAACGCGATCACTTGGTCGAGCAATGACATCGCGTCCCGCATCGAGCCTTCGGCCGCGCGTGCGATCAGAGCCAGTGCACCGGCTTCGGCCTGGACGTTTTCGGCAGAAGTCACTTCGATCAAACGCATCTGAATCTGGGCCAGTGTCACGCGCCTGAGATCAAAGCGTTGGCAGCGGGAAAGGATGGTGGCCGGGATCTTGTGGGGTTCAGTCGTCGCGAAGATGAAGAGGACATGCGGTGGCGGCTCTTCGAGGGTTTTCAGGAGCGCGTTGAATGCCGCAGTCGTGAGCATGTGGACTTCGTCGACAATGTAGATTTTCTTGGAGCCGGAGGAGGGGAGGTACTTCGCGTTTTCACGGATTTCCCGAATCGCGTCCACACCATTATTGGAAGCGCCGTCGATCTCGAGTACATCGACGCTGTTGCCGCTCGCGATTTCCTTGCAACTCGAACACTGGTCGCAGGATCTCAGCCAAGACTGACCATTTTTTTCAATTGAATTGGCATTCTCGCAGCGCATCGCTTTTGCGAAGATGCGGGCGATCGAGGTCTTGCCGATGCCGCGCGAGCCGGTCATGAGATAGGCTTGGTGAACCCGTCCGCTCTTGATCGCGTTCATCATCGTCCGGACGATATGGGCTTGCCCCACGATGTCCGAAAACTGAGAAGGCCGCCATTTGCGTGCGAGGACTACGTACGAACTCACTGCGTCTACTTCCTCCGGATTAGCCGCGGACAGTATCTGGAGTGAAAAGCTTAAACAAGCGGAAATATTAGGGAATTGCTGCGCAATGTCGGCGCGGCGCAGTAGACTGGCGTGGGCCTGTTCAAGCGCCTCGCGAGAATGGCTTTCCCCATTTGAAGCCGGATCGAAGTGTCGATAGTTTTGACAAGTGCGGCTCTATTCGGAGGAGGCGATTCCACTTCCGCGCTTTCGTGTTCTCAATCAGGGATGGGTTTCGCACCCTTCGGCGCGGCCTGCGGACGGCACGGCGGTTGCTCTAAGATTCTCTAAGATTGACTGCCTGTTCCTGCCCCTCCCCTTCCCCCAACCCCTCAGGAACAGCTGGGCCTGGTCGAAAGATCAGGCCCTTTCTTTTTGCAGGAGCTGGATGACGGCAGCCGGTGGAGCCGGAGGGAGGAGCGAGATTTCGTCGCTGCGAAGTCTTGAAAGCAGCTTTTCGTGAAAGTCGGAAACGACGGCCCCCTCGAGAGCCGAGTCCTCGATCCAGAAGCTGATATTCACGAGCTGAAACCCCTCGATGACGGAGGATAGCAACACAGTGATGGGTTTGCTTTCATCTCTCGGGGTGACTTCCAACAATACTTCTTTGCAGATCGCTCGGAATTTTTCGAAAGTCACCTGCAGGGGCACTCGCAGGTTGATCGAGCAGCTTTGGGCGGTGGATGGCATTGAAAGGTTGAGCAGCTTCGTGTTGACGAGCTCGGAATTCGGCACGATCAGTGTGCTACCGTTGCCAATCGCGATCCTCGTGCTTCGTAGTCCGATCTCCTCGACCTGGCCGATTTGTCCCGCAAGATTGATGCGGTCCCCTGCCTTCAGGTTCCGATCGATGACGAGCGTGAATCCGGAGATCATGTTCGAGAGGGTGTCCTTTGAAGCCAGACCGATGGCCAAGGAGCCCACTCCGAGTGCGGTCAACAAGGAGAGCACATCGTAATTGAAGTGCTTCAGGATCATGATCCCGCCCATCGCGAACACGAAAAGGGTGACCAAATTTCGGATGAGCGGAAAGAAGCCCTGTTGAAGCATGTCTGACGGATGCGACTTCAACGCACTCCATTCGATAGCCAGCAGCGCCGCGCGTTGAAGCAAATTCAAGACGATCAGGACCCCGAGGACATAAATTCCGCTGTCGAGCCAAAGCGTGAGTTTCGTCCCGAGGGGAGCGCTGTCGACGAACGCGCGCAATCCGATGAGGTAGATCAAACGCGAAATCGAAAGTGCCAAGGCATGGATGAAAATGAAGCGGGTCTTGATTTTCAAATGCGCGAGGAGCAACCGTGTGACGCGCACCGCGGCCCAGGTCACGCCCAGAATGGCGACGGGTGTGGTCCAGTCCGTTAGTGTGGTCGACAGTTCATCCGTGATCGTGTGCATGATTGGTCCGCATAATCACATTGAATTCGGGCCAAGTGAATGACAAACTCGCTCCGGTTTGGCGGGAAGACGATGAACCATCTCCAGTTTAGAGTTGCGGCAGGCACCATCGCGGTCACTTGGAACTCCCAAGGACTGCTGAGCCGCATTGACTGGTACGATAACGGAGCGCTTCCTTCTTCGATCGCGCCGACCCAACCCTCCGCTATCAGCGAAGGCACGGAGTCCAATTGTGTTTGGAGTGCGCTTTCAAGGACGGAAATTCCGCCAGTCCTTGCGCACTTGGTCCGAAATCTACGCTCCTACTTTCATTCCGGCGAACCCCTCGGGTCGGTACCCTGGGAGATCTTGGACACGCGGGGTTGGAGCGATTTTCAACGGCAGGTCTATCAGGCTTTGGCCCGCATCCCTCACGGAGAGACTCGGACGTACGCATGGGTCGCGGCTCAAATCGGAAAAATGGATGCATCCCGCGCCGTGGGTCAAGCACTCCGTCGTAACCCGCTGCCGATTCTCATCCCATGTCATCGTATCGTTGCCGCCAACGCTTTGGGGGGCTTTATGGGGATCACTGACCCGGAGCAACCCGAGCTGAAACTCAAGAGGTGGCTGCTCGAGCTCGAGAACAGCTACTTGAATCCCTATTTCTCGTTTCTCTCGCCTTCCCTGACCGCCGGCACTTCCGCGCAGGCTTCGCACTTCGCATGAGGACGGGTTTTCGCGGAGTCGTTGCGGCGGTGAGTGCCTGCCTCGTCGTGATCGTCGGCACTTTTTGGGCCTATCAACGGGGAGGAGGGGATTTTTCAGTTTTCCACGAAGCCTGGCGACTCGTCCTTCAGGGGCGCGGAATGGAGCTCTACCGAGCCACGCCCGATCGCTTTCTCTATGCGCCTGGATTCGCTTGGCTGATGTCGCCCCTGGGCGCCCTTCCTCGGACCTGGGCACTCGCCGTCTGGTGCCTGGCCAAATCCCTGGTTCTCGGCGGCTGCGTCCTAGCCATGGGTCGTCGTACCTCACTTTGGGCCTCTGCAGGAGCCGTCGTGCTCCTGGCGAGACCCATCCTGATCGATTTCCAATATGGTCAGATCAATCTCTTCATTCTCGGCGCTTGCGTCTGGGCGATGCTCACGCATTTTGGAGGGGCAAGAGCGAGGCCTTCCGTCCGCTTTTTCTCCTGGTTCGTGCTCGGAATCTCAGCGGTCACAAAGATTTACCCACTCGCCTTGCTGGGAGTTCCGATCGCAACATTCTTGAACGCGAGATTCATTCGATCCCGGGATCCCAGGCTGAACGGAACTCCCCCTCATCTCCGCACAGTCCCATCAGTATCCGTGTTCGGACCTGAAATTCAGGGGGCCTTACTGGGTATTGGCTTGATTCTTTTCCTTCCGTTGCTCTCCACCGGCCTCGCCCAGGCGGTTTCGCTTCACGGTCAATGGGTCGATGCCCTCCGGGGACGCGGGCTTCCCCTTGAGTCCCACAATCAAAGCTTTGCCGCCTTCCTTCATCATACTTTCACGGCGACTGCGACCCATGTAGTGGCACTGGCTCAGTCGCGCGACTATTTCATCCGCGCTCTCGTCGTCCCCGAGTCCACGGTCCTAGTGCTGAGTTTCGCTTGGTCGACTGCCATCCTTTTGTTCACTTGGGTTTGGATGGTCCGTGGAGCCCGGCCGGGGCGCGAGCTCGAGTGGTCGACCGTGATCATCGCGCTCTTGATCGTGCCCTCGCACCTTGTCTGGAAACCTTACTTCGCTTTTGGACTGCCGCTCGCCACCGTCCTGCTTCACGGAGCACAGGGGGCTCGGGCCTGGTTCGGGCTGGCCGTGATTCTGGTCCTGATCAATTTCACCGGTGTCGATGTCTTGGGTTACGAGTCAGCGGGAAGGGTGGAGGCCGCTTCAGTCCTGCTTTGGGCCCACTTGGCGATGCTGATTGCGGGAGTGGCGTTAGCCAGTCGCGAAACTCGATCGATCTTATGAATCCTGTCCGAAAATCCTCCGGCATGACGACACTTCGCCGGCTTCCAGGAGTTCGCTCGCATCGTAGAGGTTGATCCCCCCTGTTTCGTCCACTTTCAGGACGGGCAGGGAGCCATCCACGGCCTCAAGTTTTTCGAGGCTCATTCCGGTCAAGTGGTCGATCCAGGTCCCGAGATTCATATAGGTGGGGCTCTCGTCCATTTCGTGGGTATGACCTAGGATGACTTTTTTGACCGGAGGTTTGATCGAGGCTTGGAGGCGTTCGCCGCCCAGTTGCACATGCTTCCTCAAACCGGATTCATTGGGCATCGCTGCGAGAAAGTGATCGGGGGTGAGGTAGTCCCGCATCCAATCGGTCATGACGGGCACCCGGTGGAGCAGAGGAGTGAGAAGGGCACGCTTCCAGCCATGGAAGTATCCGTTGCGCGTGATCAGGGCCACGAATGCCTGGATGAGTCGTCGGGCGTCCCGCTCGCCGAGATGGTGCTGGATCCCGTGGATCACGATCTCCTCGGGGCGAACTGCGGGAACTGCGGAAACGATTTCCCGGGGTACCCCAAAAATGCGGAGAGCAGGCATCATGGCGTTGTAGAGCGAGGAAGTAATTGCAACCCCTCGGCTGTAGCAATGCTGGTCAGTCCGATTCGATGGGTCGAACTGGTGACCGTGCTCGATGTGAGCCGTGTCGCCGACGCGGACTTCCTGGGACCATTCTATGCTCGACTCATCGACTTCAAGCCAGCTTTCAATCTCGCGGCGTAGGGCCACATCCCGAAAGCAACAGTCATGGTTTCCGGGAACGAGGACAAGCTTGCGCGCGTGCGCGAGCTCCGAGAGGGCTGAGGTCAATCCGGAAAAACGGGAGCGAATCTTCGAGAGTTGTTGGTGTGGATCGGTGAACGCGAGCGCTTCGAGAATCTCCGGATGCGTCAGGGCAGAAGCTGGAAACAGTTCCTCGAAAAATTCCCGATGACCGAAAACTGGTTTCGCCATCCCGGTGAAGTCAATGAAGTCCCCGGCGATGATCAATCGCCCGCGCGACCCAAGAACTTCTCGAGCCAACTGGATGAACACCTCCTCTTTTCGGGGAGTGAAGAGGAAGGGCTGCTCTTCTGCATGGATATGGAGGTCGCTGATCGCGAAAGTCGGGCTCAGGATTGAAGCAGTCCAATGAGTAAAAACGCGGTCCCGATGATCCCGAACGACCCCGCAACCCAGAGGAACTTCCGTCGGCGGGCGAGGACCGAGATCGCGGTGATTGCGATGGCGATTTGAAACAAAGTGACTGCGCGCGCAAGGGTCTCGTGACGCTCGAAATGGCGAGCCGAGCTTTCTTCACGTTCCTTGGCCTGGGCTTGCAGTTCCGCCTGGTCCTTCTGATATCCGGCGATCTTCGTCCCGACTTCGGGCCCGGGTGACTTGCCCATCGCCCGGATCAATTCGGAACGAGTCTCGAGGATGGACGACTTGATCGACTTCGCCTGGTAGTACGCCCAGCGATCGGAGGCCTGGATTTGATCCATCATCGCTTCATTGGCATGCTTGCCGGCCATGAGCGCCGCGATTGCTGCGAAAACCGCTAGAAACGCCGAAAGCAGGGCAGCCCAAGTGATCCAACCGGCACTACTGGCGCTTCCGTGGTGAGATGCGTGGTGATTGAGGTCTTCTTGGACCTTGTCGAGAGGCACTTCGATTTCTTCCATCGATTAATTCCTCAGTTAGCTTTTGATTGAAGCGGTTTTAGGTTCATGCCACCAGACTAGTGTGAAGTCCGGGTTCAGGCAAGCTGTTGGACCGGGCAGTGGTTCGCTTTCATTTGGGAACTTGAGAAACGATGCTGAAAAATCTGAATTTTCTCTTCAGGTCGATGTAGTTTTGGCTCTTCGGAAAAAGCAGGATCGCCTCGCTCGATACCCCCGGGCAGATAGTGTAGATGAGGCTCACGCCAGTTTCCAGAACCTTGCGCAGATCCCAGGAGTCCGTGGCATCGGGGTATTGGAACACGGAGAGTAGTGCGTCGACCCGAGCTGAACCAAACTTGTCGCGAATGCAGATGCCGACGCAGTCGGAGTTGCTGAGAAGTTCCAATGTGACTTGTTCCTTTTCAGTGAACGCGAATTCCGAAGAGCGATCGCTCCCGCTCCTGTAATTCTTACCGTTCGCGTCGATCGGCGCATCGAAGACCGCGTTGAGGAGAAGCTCGTCGGCCGCTTGGGCGACTTTCACGGCGAGCCGAGGCGCGAGATGCCGTTTCACCAGGTACTTCTGCAGCGCCTCCACTGCCAATCCGCGCTGGTTGGAGTTTTTCAACTGGATCAACTGCCTGCCCGTTCCATTTTCAATGAAGGCTTCGAGACCGAAAGAGGCGCCCGACTGGGCGGCCCGCATCAATCTCCCATAAACCTCCAGGGATCCTTCATCGTTGCGTCGGCAGATATGATGGTTGAACACGTGGCGGTGGAAATTGGCTAAATGCCCCAGTTTGTAGGCAGCGGTGTCCGAAAGGGCGAAGACTCGGTCCGCGCGAGATGCTTTCGAAAGCATGAGTCCGACTGCTTGAATCGAGGAAGGATGGTGAATGTTCATCGCTCCCGGGGGGTCGACCTCCCAGAGCACGGTAGTCTCGGGAAATTGGCTCAGGAGTTCCTGGACGGCGAGCGACGATGGGTCGTGGAACCAGTGAAAGCAGGCATCCATCTCCTTTGAAAGCCGGGTGGCCAGCAGGACGTCTTCTTCGCGTCCCGAAAGCAGCATTAAGTGTCGGGACTTCTCGGAGGTTTTTCCAGTCGGGATCTCGACCGGTGGTTTCCGGTCCTTAAGTTGGGCGGCATCGCCTGGAATTGTAGCGGGGCGGGACGCCGAGCGCCCGTAAGGCGCAGGTTTATCGTCGGCTGCACGGTCCAAGTAGTTCGCTTCGGGTTTTGCGGGAGCGGCCGGTCCCGCCGCCAAGCGCACGGATCCTGGAGGCAGAGGCGCCCTGGGTTCCGCTTTGAAAGTGAATTTGAATTTCTTTCCCGCCCGCTTTTTGTCAGCCTGCCTGCTTTCCAGGGCTTTGGAGAGGTAGTCGACCTTGATCTTGAGCGCTTTTGCGGTCACTCCCGGATCGACGATCTGCACCAGCTTCCGCTTTTCCAGCTTTTCGAGCCCCTCGATGTGGGTCAGCCGGGTCAAGAGGATGATCGCGAGTCTGTCCTCCTCGATCCAGTAGGATTGGGCCTGGATCATTTCCAAGCAGGCGACTGCTTGCTTCAAGTCGTCGGCCCTCCAGACTAGGACGACCGCCGCTTCCGCTTCGAGTAGGGGGGGGACTTCCTCGAGCGACTGGATTTCCGAGATTTTCACCCGGGGGTTTTCGGTCGCGAGCAGGGCGAGGGTCCGCTGCGCAAGCTCTTTGTCCCCGAGTCGAAGGAGGAACTTGAGTGAGATGGGTTTATCCATGTGAGGGGGTCGGGGGGGTGGGGGAGGTCCGGTTCTTGAGATTCCTCCAACTCTTTCCCTCCCGAGCTTTGGGATCCTTTTGCAATCGGGTCACGGCCGCATCATGGGCTTCGAAGGTCTTGTTGAATTCGTGGGTGCCGTCATTTTTAGAAACGAAGAACAAGAGGTCGCTCGTGGCGGGATTCAGGGCCGCCGTCAGCGCCTCGCGCCCCGGATTCGAAATCGGCCCGATCGGCAGGGCCGACACTGTGTAGGTGTTCCAGGCCGAAGGAGCCAAAAGGTCGCTTTTGTGAATTTTGCCCGTGTAGCGCTCCCACATCCCGTAGATCGTCGTGGGATCGCTTTGCAGCCTCATCCGCTTCTTGAGCCGATTATGGAAAACCGAACTGATGAGGGGCCGCTCCTCGGGAGCACCCGTCTCCTTTTCTACGATCGAAGCGAGCGTGACCACTTCGTGGCGGGTGAGACCAAGCGCTTTTTCTTGGCCTTCGAATGACGACCATACGGAGAAAAATCGTTTCACCATCTGGCGGATGATGTCCTCGACGCTCATGGAGCGATTGATGAAATAGGTTTCCGGATAGAGGTAGCCCTCGAGGGTTTGAGGGAGCGGCGCCTTTAACCCGAGCGAAGCGATGAACTTCGGATTGCGGGAGAGGGCGAGAAACCGCTCCTTCGTCCCAAGTCCATTTTCCTCGAGGGAGTCAGCAATTTCGTACATATTCTCACCTTCCCGGACAGTGAGGGGGTGGTTGATGCTCACTCCGCTCGAGAGGGTCCCCAGCAGTTCCAGGGGAGTCATCGCACCCGAGACCTCGTACTCTCCGGACTTGATTTTCCGCCAAGAGCGGGTCACGCGTCCGAGCCATGAAAACAAGCGCGTATCTGAAATCGCTCCCTTCTGCTGGAGTGTTCGCGTGATCTCCGCAGGGGAGTCACCGCGATGGACTTCGATGATCGAAGTCTCCTGACTCCCTGGTTTCGCAGGAGTGAAAGCGAAACGCGCGAGAGAAGCGCCGATATAGAGCAAAACAGCGGCCGCTAAAAATAGCAGCACGCCCCAAGTCTTCCGTGACGGGGAGGTAGTCATTCGCCTTCAATCATAGCCTTTTTTCCTTTACTCGTTATAGAGACTTTGTTACCGAAAATGCATAGCGACAATTGTGGCTTCCCATCCCCCCTGCCTTTCCCCCCTCCCAACGACAAATTCATGACATTCCGAGGAATCCCGAATGCATCTTCGTGAGCTGAAGGAAAAGAAGATTGGCGACCTGGTCGAAATGGGCAAAGAGATTGCCATCGAGAATGCCGGAGGCATGCGCAAGCAGGACTTGATCTTCGCCATCCTCCAGAAAAAAGCGGAGAAGGACGAGCACATCTACGCGGACGGGGTGCTGGAGTGCCTGCCGGACGGCTTCGGATTCCTTCGGGCGCCTGATTACAATTACTTGCCGGGTCCGGATGACGTCTATGTTTCGCCGTCGCAGATCCGCCGTTTCGGGCTACGCACCGGCGACACGGTCAGCGGCTCCGTGCGCGCACCGAAGGAAGGCGAACGTTACTTCGCTCTCCTCAAAGTGGAGAACGTCAACTTTCAGACTCCGGAGATGAATTCCGAAAAAGTTCTCTTCGACAATCTGACCCCGCTGTATCCCAACAAGCGGATCAACCTCGAATACCAGCCCAACAATTACAGCACCCGAATCATCGACATGATGGTCCCGCTCGGAAAAGGCCAGCGCTGTTTGATCGTGGCCCCGCCTCGTGCGGGCAAAACCGTCCTCATGCAGGACATCGCCAACGCCATCACGACCAACAATCCCGAGATCAAGTTGATCGTCCTGCTCATCGACGAGCGTCCCGAAGAAGTCACCGATATGCAGCGCTCGGTGAAGGGCGAAGTTGTCAGCTCGACTTTCGATGAGCAGGCCTCCCGCCACGTGCAGGTCGCGGAAATGGTCATCGAAAAGGCCAAGCGTCTGGTCGAGAACAAATACGATGTCGTCATCTTGCTCGACTCGATCACCCGTTTGGCTCGCGCCTACAACTCAGTGGTTCCGCCTTCGGGCAAGATCCTCTCGGGCGGCGTCGACTCTAACGCTCTGCATAAGCCGAAGCGATTCTTTGGTGCGGCGCGCAATATCGAAGAAGGCGGCTCGCTGACGATCATTGCGACTTCCTTGATTGAAACTGGCTCTCGGATGGACGAGGTCATTTTCGAGGAGTTCAAGGGGACGGGTAATTCCGAAATCCACTTGGATCGCAAGCTTATGGAAAAGCGGATTTTTCCTTGCCTGGACATCAATAAGTCCGCGACCCGCAAAGAAGAAATGCTGATTCCCAAGGACGTACTTTCTCGGCTTTGGATTCTCCGCAAGGTGATTCACCCCATGAACACGATGGATGCCATGGAGTTCATCTTAGACAAGGTATCCAAGACCAAGACGAACGATGACTTCATCAAGTCGATGAGTAGTTGAGCCCATTGACGCGGGTGACGAAAACCGCTAGAACCGTGGACCTTATGAAACAAGCTTTGCACCCCGTTTACGTGGAAACGAAGATTACTTGCCACTGCGGAAGCGTTATTGAGACCCGCAACACCAAAGAGAACATCTCCGTTGAGATTTGCTCCAACTGCCATCCTTTCTTCACCGGCAAGCACAAGCTCATGGACACGGAAGGCCGCATCGACCGCTTCTTGAACAAGTACAAGAAGAAGTAATCACGTTTTTCGCGGAAATTGGGACGCAGGCATCAGGGCGCTTTCGAGCGTTGCCCTCTTTCCAAAAAATCAAGACTTCAGCTGAGGCCTGCTGGCGGAATCCGCCGGCGGGCCTTTGTGCGTTCCGAATGCCCTCGCGCCTGAATCCGGTTTCCGGGTAGACTGGCCGAAGATGAAACCAGAATTTACCAGCATTGGCGGCCAAGCCATCATCGAAGGTGTGATGATGCGATCCCCCCACTTCGTGGCGATCGCCGTCCGCAAACCCAATCAGAAAATCGTGATCCGAAACCTGCCGTATTCAAGTTGGACGAGCAGGGTTCCGCTGCTGAAACGGCCTATGCTCCGCGGTGTGGCAACTCTGCTGGAGTCCCTTTTTCAAGGGATCGACGCACTCAGTTACTCAGCCAATGTAGCGGCTGAAGCCGAGGCCCCCGGGCAGGACCTGTCCACTTGGGCGATTGCCGGCTCGATCTCGATGGCCTTCGTGATGGCGATGGGGCTCTTCGTAGCACTGCCCCACTTTCTCACTGCGGTCCTGACTTCGAACACCTCGATCACTCCGGAGAACCCACTGTTCCACCTGTTGGACGGCGCGCTGAAGATGACTATCCTCCTCGCCTACGTGTTCTTGATCGCGCTCATGCGCGACATCCACCGTGTGTTCCAATACCACGGCGCTGAGCACAAATCGATTTACGCCTTCGAGCGCGGCGAAGAGCTCACTGTCGAGAACGCTCGCAGGCATTCGACCCTCCATCCTCGCTGCGGGACGAGTTTCCTGCTCTTCTTGGTTGTGATCAGCATCGCTACTTTCAGCATCGTTTTTCCGCTCTTCGGCTTGACCCAGCTATCCCAGACCCCGATCATCAACCACGCGCTGATGATCGGGGTGAAGATCGCGCTCATGCTCCCGGTCGCAGGTTTGGCTTACGAGTTCATCAAGATGTGCGCTTGCCGGATGGATAATCCGCTTTTCCGCATGTTGATTTGGCCCGGCCTCATCCTCCAGAAACTCACCACTCGCGAACCCAGCGATGAGCAATTGGAAGTGGCCCTAGCGTCGCTTCGTCAAGTCCTTCGCCTGGAGAAGGGCATTCCCATTCCTGTCAAGAGCGGGAAGCCCGCGCACCAGGAGAGCGACGAGTTCGAGATCGCGTTTCTCGCCGAACTTGGACTCGTGCAGGCTTCGGTTGCGGAATTCCCGGAATCGTGAGGAAACCTCCTTCCAACTATGTTCGATAAACTCGAAGCGGTAGAAGCCCGTTTCATCGAAATCGAAAGTCGCCTCGGTGATCCCGACCTTGCCAGCAAGCCCGGGGAGTTCCGCAAACTCTCGCAGGAGCACTCGAGCCTGATCGAGCTCGTGGCGGAGTTCCGCCAGTATCGTAGGATACAGTCCGAGGTCCGCTCCAATCGCGAGTTGACGACCGAGAAAGATGCCGAGTTCGCCTCCATGGCGCACGACGAGCTCAAGCGCCTCGTGCCCGAACTCGAGGTATCCAAGGCAAAGCTCCAGATCCTGCTGCTACCGACGGATCCCAATGACGAGAAGAACGTCATGCTCGAAGTCCGGGCAGGTGCTGGCGGGGACGAGGCCGGGCTTTTCGTCGGGGAATTGTTCCGGATGTACCAACGTTTTGCCGAAAAGCAGGATTGGCGCGTAGAGATCTTCTCCGTGAATCCGACGGGAATCGGTGGTTTCAAGGAGATCATCGCGATGGTCACCGGGAGCCGGGTCTTTTCACGCCTGAAGTGGGAAGGCGGAGTGCATCGGGTCCAGCGAGTGCCGGCGACCGAGACCCAGGGACGGATTCACACCTCGACTGTAACCGTCGTCGTACTGCCTGAGGCTGAAGAAGTGGACGTCCAGATCAATCCTTCCGATCTTCGCATCGACGTGTTCCGCTCCGGGGGGGCGGGAGGGCAAGGCGTCAATACGACGGATTCCGCGGTCCGGATCACGCACAACCCGTCCGGTATCGTCGTTGTCTGTCAGGACGAGCGCTCCCAGCTCAAGAACAAGGGCAAGGCGATGAAGATCCTCCTCTCGCGCCTGTTGGATCTCGAGCAGGAGCGATCCACCAAGGAGCATTCCGACTCTCGCCGCGCCATGGTCGGGACCGGGGATCGGAGCGAGCGCATCCGGACCTACAACTTTCCGCAATCCCGCCTCACGGATCACCGGATCGGATTGACCCTCCACAACCTTCCGGACGTGATGGAGGGTCGAGTGGACGAAGTACTCGATGCCTTGGCCAACCACTACCAGATGGAAGCGCTCAAGGCTCAAGGGATGAGGGAGTAGGGCCCCGATGGCGCTGGGTCGCGAGCTCCCTCACAGTTTTCGGGAAGCCTTGAATGCCGCTCGGCAGATTCTTTCGTCCCGACACGACCTCGTTGAAAAAGGTCTGGTGGAGACCGAGGCCGAGCAGATCGTGATGGCAGCTGCGGGGCTGGAGTCTAGGCTGGAGCTCTTCACGCGACAAAGTGATCGCTTGCCGGAGCCGTTTGCCGAAAAAGTGATCGTGCTGGCCATGGGGCGCGCGGAAGGAAGAATCCTCCAACACTTGATCGGCTTCCAGGATTTTTTTGGTCATCGCTACGAGGTGGGGCCTGAGGTCCTGGTGCCGCGACCCGAGACTGAGTTCCTGGTCGCGACCGCGATCGAGCGGCTCAAGGCTTGGGGGCGCATTCCGAATATCGGTATAGAGATCGGCTTGGGAAGCGGCGCGATCTCCATCGAGCTTCTGGTGGCATTCCCAAAACTGCGCATGGTGGCCTCCGAATTGTCGGATGCCGCGACGACGATCGCCATGAGGAACTTCCAGCGGATCTGCGGGGAGGAGGCGGTTCGAGAGCGGCGACTCCAAGTGCGTAAAGCGTTGGAGGCGCGTCACGTTTGGGAGCCTTTCGGCGCGAACGATCATGGCGAGTTCTTGGTCTCCAATCCGCCTTACCTGCTGAAAGATGACCCGATCGACGAGGATGTGGCCCGGCATGAGCCTGAGTCAGCGCTTTACGCCCCGCCCGAAGATGCGCTCCACTTTTATCGCAAGATTGCCGAGCGGGGTCCGAAGCGCCTTCTGGCCGGCGCATTCGCTTTTCTTGAGATGCCGGCGTTTCGTGCCGTTGCCATCGCCCGGCTTTTCATAGACAACGGTTGGGAGATCGAGATTGTCCGGGATCTCGCGGGCCGCGACCGGGTCTTGGTCGCTCGCAAGCCTGAACACGACGAAATCGACTGAACCTTAAGGAGAGTGGCATCCATGGACAAGATGAGGATTCGGGGCGGCAAGGCCCTGCACGGCAAGGTTCAAGCGAGTGGCTCGAAGAACGCGTCACTTCCCATTTTGATTTCTGCGCTCTTGACTGAAGGTCGGTGCGATTTCAGGCGAGTTCCTAACCTCCAGGACATCCGCACTGTCCTGAAGCTCCTCCAGCACATGGGGATGGAGGTGGGTGATTCGCTTTCCTCCAATCAGGTTTCCCTGTGCGCGGGCAAGATCACGTCTCTCGATGCGCCGTATGAGCTTGTGCGGACGATGCGCGCATCGGTGGTCGTGCTTGGGCCTTTATTGGCTCGATTCGGCCGTGCGAAGGTCAGTCTTCCGGGCGGTTGCGCGATCGGCGCCCGCCCCATCAACTTTCACCTCGCGGGTCTTGAGCGTCTGGGCGCCAAGATCGAACTGGAAGGGGGTTATGTGATTGCCGAAGCCAAACGGCTTCAAGGCAATCGTGTCCCCTTCGAGTTTCCGAGCGTAGGAGCGACCGAGAACCTCATGATGGCAGCCGTTCTCGCCCGAGGTGAGACGGTGCTCGAGAACTGCGCCCGCGAACCCGAGATCGTCGACTTGGCCCGCGCGTTGCGCGCGATGGGAGCCGAGTTGACCGGTGAGGGCACGGAGACCATCCACATCCAGGGCAAGGATTCGCTCCATGGCTGCAACTACGAAGTGATGGGCGACCGTATCGAAGTCGGGACCTTTCTCGCAGGTGCGTTCGCAACCCATGGCTCGGTGACGGTCGAAGGACTCGCTCCCGAGTTCCTGGAGTCGGTGCTGGCGAAATTCGAGGAGGCGGGCGCCAAGATCGAGCGCGGTCCCAACCGCATCGGCCTCGTCGCCGATGGTCGCCCGCGCGCAGTCGACATGACGACCCAGCCCTACCCAGGCTATCCGACCGACATGCAGGCGCAGTTCATGACCCTCATGACGGTGGCGGAGGGTGCCTCAGTCATTACTGAAACCATTTTCGAAAATCGCTTCATGCATGTTCCGGAACTTTCCCGCCTCGGCGCCGACATCACCATTCGCGGAAACAACGCGTTAGTACGCGGCAAACCGGGTCTGATCGGCGCCCCATTGATGGCGACGGACTTACGCGCGAGCGCGAGCCTCATCCTGGGCGGTCTCATCGCGTCCGGCGAAACGGTCGTGAACCGGATTTACCATCTCGATCGGGGCTACGAGAGGATGGAGGAGAAGCTCCGCCTCCTCGGGGCCGATATCGAAAGGATTCCGTGATGAACCTCGCTTCCGGCCCTGCATCAGCTCCGGATTGCATTTTCTGCAAAATAGTTGCGAATCAGGTTCCTGCTCCCAAGCTCTACGAGGACTCCGAAGTCATCGCCATCCGGGATTTGAGGCCGCAAGCGAAGGATCATTTCCTGGTGATCCCGAAAACGCATATCGCCGCGCTCGATGAGGCATTTTCCGAAGCAGGTTCGGGACCGACCGAGCTCATCGGCAAGCTTTTCCAAGTCGGGACCCATCTAGCGCGCAAGCATGGACTCCTGCCCCATGGGTTTCGTTCGGTGATCAATACCGGCGAACATGCGGGACAGACCATTTTTCATGTCCATCTCCATATCTTGGGCGGGGAACCGCTCGGCGGCGGATTCGGAAACTAGCTTTTCGAGGAAGTCCTGGATTTCAGGATGAGAATCATCGAAGCCGGCTTTGCGTTCGCCGCGCTGGGTTCGTGGATCTCCTCAAGCCGAAGCCCGCTCTCGCGGACGACGCGCGTCCATGAACTCAAGGTCCGGGCATACCAAGGCATCGCGCCCTGAAAAGGGATTGCCGTGGCCAGCGATTTGAAGTCTTCGCTTTGCCATCCATCTCGGTAGGAGGGGAGGGCAAAGCAGGGGTGAAGAGTCTGGATGAGGATCGTACCCGGGTGTTCCAGTAAACCTGCGACGGACCGAAGGACGGGGGAGAGTTCCTCGGCCAAGAGCGAGAAATTGAAGACGGCGGCTTCAACTCTCCTTCTCGGCTTCCATTGGTTGGCTTCAAGTGCCGAGTATCTCACGCATTCGAAGTTTTCCGCTCCCTGCGCTCGTGCCTGGTCGACCAGACCTGGGGATCCATCGATCCCGAAGTATTCCACTCCTAGCGGCACCAGTTCCCGGGCCAGCCATCCTTCGCCGCAGCCGACATCCAGAAGGGAGCGAATCCGCAGTCTTCTGATCACTTCGATCAGCGCCGGTCCCGTGATCGCTCGGCTGGCAATGGTCCCGGATTCAATGACCCGAGTCCAACAGGCGGCGTTCTCATCCCAGAAGTCGTCCTTCATGCGGAGGAGCCTAAGGCCGAAGTGAAGGGGATTCAAGTTCGGAGAAGGAGGGTCGGTCCCGTGATCACTCGGCGCGATGATCGAGGAGAGTCCCTTTCCGGAAGCGGCCTGACAGTTTCTGGCGTTTGATTGAAGCGAGATAGGCCCTTCCTCCCATCCACCGGGTGAGGGGTGCTTTTCCGCGCTTGATGAGATCCACCAGTTGAAGGAACAGCAGGCCAGCCTGGGAAGTCAGGGGGGGCTTCGGTACCAAGCGAAGCGATGGGGCCTCCGGGCTAGGCAGGCACGGCTCATCTTCAGAATGGCTTTGTTCCTTGTCGGGCTGTGAGGCCGGAGGGTCGCCTGAGCTAGAATAACGCGACGAGTCATTATGAGCTCGTGATGAAGCAATCGGCTGGATCGCTTGAGCGATCGTTGACGAAATTTTGGGAAGCACGACAGCGCTGCCTCTCTGCCAAGTTTTGGAGGGGTTTGAGACGATGCATCCCTCTCCAGCGCCAACCAGAGGGGGGTGCGAACACAACTTCGCTCTATGATTGCTTATCGGTACTTTTTATAGGAACTTGAGAAAATAATGCCGCGTAGAGATCTTCCAGAAATCCAGCAGTTAGGTCGGAGATGGGGGGTTTTTCTTTGACCCACCTAGTAGCCGATGGTATTCGTTGGTCTCTCCAGGTCTTAACAATTGTCGCTCAGGGAGCGTTATGAACGATCTTTTTTCCAAATGCCGTAGCTTTGAGGACGCCAAACGCATCCAAGCGGCAGGGATCTATCCTTTTTTTCGACCGATTGAATCCACTGCTGGCTCCTCCGTGGTGACCCACGGCAAACGCCGCGTAATGATCGGTTCCAATAACTACTTGGGTTTGACTCACCATCCTAGGGTTCAAGAGGCCGCCAAGCGCGCCATTGATCAGTACGGAACGGGTTGCACGGGCTCCCGCTTTTTGAACGGGAACCTGGCACTTCACGAGGAGCTCGAAGAGCGTCTGGCCAAGTACCTCGGACGCGAAGCCTGCCTCGTCTTCACGACTGGGTTTCTGACTAATCATGGCGTTCTTTCCTGTCTAGTAGGCCGCGGCGACGTCATTTACAGCGATCGCGAGAACCATGCTTCCATTTTGGAAGGGACCCGCGCCTCCATCGGCGAAACGGTTAAGTTCAAGCATAACGACATGGAAGATCTCGAGCGGGTCCTCAAGCTGACCCGTGGGAAATACGACGGGGCGTTGATCGTGGCCGATGGCGTTTTTTCGATGTCGGGCGATATCCTCAAACTCCCGAAAATGAACGAGCTCGCCAAGCAGTATGGCTGCCGCGTTTATGTCGATGATGCTCACGCCCTCGGCGTCCTAGGGCCCAAAGGGCAGGGTACCGAATGGCATTTCGGCATGCCGAACCAGGCCGATCTCGTCATGGGAACGTTTTCCAAATCCTTCGCTTCGCTCGGAGGGGTGGTCGCCGGGAACGCCGACATCATCCACTTCATCAAGCACAAGGCGCGTTCCTTCATGTTCTCAGCTGCGATGCCGCCTGCTGCGACTGCCAGCGTGCTCGAATGCGTGAAGATCGTCGAAGAAGAGCCAGAGCATCTCGAGAGCCTTTGGAAAAACACCCGCAAGATGCATCGGGAGATCGCTCGGTTGGGGTACAACACCTTGAACAGTCAGACTCCGATCATTCCCCTTCTGATCGGGGACGACTACACGGCGTTTGACTTCACACAAAAGCTCTATGACCTCGGGGTTTTTGCGACTCCGGTCGTGAAGCCCGCGGTTCCCGAAGGCTGTGCGCTGATCCGGACGAGCTACATGGCTTCTCATACTGACACCGATCTCGATTACGTCCTCGAAACCCTCGACAAGCTGGGACGCCAATACGGGATCCTCGACAACGGTCGCCAAGAAGAGTTGGCTCACTTAGCTCATCACCATTTCGGCACCCTTCAAACGACTTCGACACGGATTGTCCAGGAGATGACCAGTGCTGCAGCTGAAGCGCGTTGAGACCAAAAAGGACTGGGCCGACTTCATCGAATTGCCCTGGGACATCTATCAAAACGACGATAACTGGGTGCCACCGCTGAAAATCGCGGTTCGGGACCTTCTGGATGTGAAGAAAAACCCTTTCTTCAAGCATGCCTACATGACCCCGATCCTCGCCTACCGCGACGGCAAGCGGGTCGGGCGGATTGTGGGAGTCATCGACGACAACCACAACAGGTTTCACAAGGAGACCACCGCGTTTTTCGGTTTCTATGAAGCGATCAATGACCAGGAGGTCGCCGACAAGCTCTTGAACGAAGTCGCCGAATGGGCGCGGTCGCGGGGCATGACGGTCTTGCGCGGACCGATGAACCCGAGCACGAACCACGAATGTGGGCTCCTGGTCGAAGGCTTCGATCAGCCGGTTGCGGTCATGATGACCTATAATCCGCCCTATTACGCCACCCAGCTCGAAACGTGGGGACTGGGCAAGGCCAAAGACTTGTTCGCCTACGACATTGATGGTCGTAAGGTGAAGTTCTCCGATCGCTTGATGGCCCAGGCCGAGCGCTTGAAACAGCGGGGTCGAGTGACTTTCCGTCCCATCAACATGCGCAAGTTCGACGAGGAAGTCGCTACGATCCTCGAGATCTACAACGATGCTTGGGAGACCAACTGGGGTTTTGTTCCGATGGACGCTGAAGAGTTCCGGCACATGGCCAAGGACATGAAGACCATCCTCGACCCGAACCTCCTGCTCGTCGCCGAAGTCAAAGGTGAGCCGGTCGCCTTCGCCCTCACCCTTCCCGATGTCAACCAGGCGATCAAGAAGATCAAGGATGGTAAACTGCTCCCGACTGGAATCTTCAAGCTTCTTTGGAACACCAAAGGCCCGGGGCGTCGCAAGACGATCAATCGCTGCCGGATCCTCACCTTGGGAATCAAGAAAGCCTATCGCAACTACGGGATCGGACCGATGCTGTACGCCGAGTATTACAAACGGGGACCTGGCAACGGTTATCCGATCGGCGAAGCTTCTTGGATCCTCGAAGACAACGTGGCTATGAACAAAGCTCTCCAGCACATGTGTGGGGAGAGGACCAAAGTCTACCGCATCTACGACAGGGTGCTCGCGTAGCCGATCGTCATAGCTCAAGGTGATCTTTTCCATAGCTTTAATGTCTTTTGATTCTTCAAAGCCCTGACCGATGATGGTTTCCAGGAGCAAACTATGAAAATCGAAAAAATCCTCTATCGCGCAGAAGCCAAAGCAACCGGAGGCCGCGAGGGTAAGGCTGAAACTTCTGACGGTCATTTGAGCGTGACGCTTTCGACTCCCAAGGAGCTGGGTGGAGCGGGCGGGAAAGGCACGAATCCCGAACAGCTTTTCGCTGCGGGGTACTCGGCCTGCTTCCTGGGCGCGATGAAGTTCGTGGCCATGCAAGATAAGATCGAATTGCCGAACGACGTTTCCATTCAAGGCCAAGTGGGCATTGGCCCGATTCCATCTGGCTTTGGAATCGAAGCCGAGCTTCGGATTTCCCTTCCGGGCATGGACCGGAGCGCAGCGAATGCCTTGATCCAGAAGGCTCACATCGTTTGTCCTTACTCGAATGCCACGCGCGGCAACATCGCGGTTACCCTCACTTTGGTTTGAAGCAGGGCGAGCCCTTGTACTCGCGCCTCTAACCGGACTACAATCCCCGTCATGGTCCAAGCTACCCGTATTCTCGGGATCGACCCGGGCTCCCGTCTCACCGGTTACGGAGTCATCGACCTAGTCGGTCATCAGATGCGGCCAGTGACCCACGGAACCTTGAGGCTCTCCAATACGGGAGGCAAAGCGGTGATTCCGCTCGAGCAGAGGCTTCACCTGATCTATTTGGGTCTGACGGAAGTCATTCTCAAATATAAACCCCACGTGATGTCAGTCGAGCGGGTGTTCTTCGCGAAAAATGCGGTCTCTGCGCTCAAGCTGGGTCAGGCCCGCGGTGCGGTCATATTGACTGGGGCGATCCACGGTCTCGAAATCGTCGAATACAGCCCGAGCGAAGTGAAGGCCGCGGTCGTAGGGCACGGCCAAGCCGACAAAGAGCAGGTCGCCAAGATGGTTCAGATCCTGACGGGCGCCAAGGATTTCGATACGAGCGACGCCTCGGACGGGATGGCTCTTGCGCTGTGTCATGCTCAGATGATTGCTTCCCAAAATCGCGGCAGCGATGCCTATCGGACCGCCTACAAAGCTGCCGGAGGCCGAAGTACCAATCGGCGTTTCTCGCTTGCCGAGTCGGTCGGCATTACGGCAGAGATGGTTCAACAGGGGAAGCTCAAGAAATGATCGGATATCTCAAGGGCCAGATTATCGATCATCAGGATGGTCGGCTGCTGATAGCGCTCGGGGTGGCAAGTGGTACGATCGGCTACTCGGTGACGGTGCCCGCAAGCGCCGTTTACGGTGCCTTGCTTCCTGGCAAGATCATTGAACTCTTCATCCATACCCATGTCCGCGAAGACGCGCTGGATCTCTACGGTTTCACGACTTCAGCGGAGAAGGAACTATTTCTGACCCTTCTGACCGTGAACGGGATCGGGCCCAAGGGCGCATTGGGAATCCTCTCCAAAGTCGAGCCCTCAACCTTGATCCAGGCAGTATTGACCGGCGATAAAGTGACCTTGACCCAGATCCCCGGCATCGGTAAAAAAACCGCGGAGCGAGTCGTTCTCGAGCTTGCCGACCCCCTTAAGAAAAAGGTGGCGGCGGGGATGTTCGTCGCTTTAGGGAACGGTCCTTTGGCCACGAACGCACCGGGAGGGCCCGCATCGGGTGCGAGTTCCCATGATGTAAACGCAGCGATCCTGAAGGACGCAAAGGATGCGCTCGTCGGCTTGGGTTATCGGGAGCAGGATGTCGCTGTTCTCCTTAAAAAAGTCCTGGAGGACAAAAAACCTCCGAGCCGAGTGGAAGATTTGATCCGAACCGCGCTCCAGCGCTTGAATTAATTTTCTGGTCAACCCGAGGAACGCTCGATGAGCTCCAATTTTCCAGACGATCCCGGAAGCAATGATTTCGATCCGCGCTTGGTGAGCCCGAAGTCGCTTCTTGAGGACGAGGGCTCCGAGTCTGCCTCGGCCCATGCTCCATCGGATGCCGAGAAGACCCTGCGCCCGCAAGTGCTCGACGAGTACATCGGCCAACACAAGATCAAGGACAATTTGTTCTTGTTCATGGAAGCGGCCAGGCAGCGAGGCGATGCTTTGGACCATGTCCTGCTTGCGGGGCCTCCGGGTCTCGGCAAGACTACGCTCGCGCACATCATCGCTCGTGAGATGGGGAGTCAGATCCACACGATCACCGGCCCGAACGTGGAGAAAAAGGGGGATTTGGCGGCGATCCTGACCAATCTCCAGCCTCGCGACGTGCTCTTCATCGACGAAGTCCATCGCCTTCAGAAGACGATCGAGGAAGTTCTGTACGGAGCGATGGAGGACTATAAACTTGATATCATCATCGGTCAGGGTCCCGGCGCCCGCACGCTCCGGATCGATCTGCCGAAATTCACGCTCGTCGGCGCCACGACCCGGACCGGCCTACTTTCGAGTCCGCTTCGCGATCGATTCGGTGTCCAGCTCCGACTCGACTTCTACCCGATCGACGAGCTCGAAAAGATTATCAAGCGTTCCTCCGGACTGCTCGGGATTGAGATTCACGATACCGGTGCCAATGAGATCGCCAAGCGGTCACGCGGAACCCCTCGAATCGCCAATCGTCTCTTGAAGCGGGTCCGTGACTTTGCCCAAGTCCGTCGCAATGCCGGCCTCATCGATCGGGATACCGCTCGTGAGGCGCTGAGCTTATTTGAAGTCGACGGGAGGGGGTTGGATCCCCTGGATCGCAAATTCCTGTTGATCCTCATTGAGAAGTTCGACGGGGGACCGGTCGGCATCGATACGCTTTCGTCGGCGATCGGAGAGGAGCGGGACACCCTCGAGGATGTCTACGAGCCCTATTTGATCCAGCAAGGATTTCTCCAGCGGACTTCTCGAGGACGGATGGCCACTCGGATTTCCTACGAGCACTTGGGTTTCGCTTGGGACGAGCGGTCAGCGGTGGCTCAGCAGCAGGTTCAAATTCCCCTCGATTTGAGCAAATCCTGAAGACGAGAGAGGTTCCTCGGAACCGCGGACGAAGTCCGTGTTGTGTCGAAAACACAACAGCTTGAAGCCGAAAGCATGTGCTGGAAATCACACACTTCGTGAAGGAAGTTTAAAAGCAGGCGGCGGATTTCTCAATTAAGACGCGGTGCTTTATCATCTTTAACATTATGGATTTGCTGGGATTTTTTTAGTATCACCGAGAAATAAAAAAGGGACTCTCAGTAATTGATACGGCGGGCATAAGCCTTGCTCTAGGGAGGGGTGCAAGGAGCGCTATGATTTTCCAACGAACACTCAGAAGGCCTATTTCTATCGAAGGAATTGGTCTTCACTCCGGGAAGCCTGTTCAGCTGTACATCCTTCCGGCGTCTCCCAACTCGGGAATCACCTTCGTCAGGACTGACCTGCCGAACTCCCCCCTCATCCCTGCCCACTTCAAGTACGTGGTCAATACCCAGCTCGCGACTACTCTGGGGCGCGATAAGGCGACGGTGAGTACGGTTGAGCATCTTCTCGCTGCGCTCCAAGGGATGGGGATCGACAACGCCCGGATCGAAGTGAACGGACCTGAAGTGCCGATCATGGATGGAAGCTCCCTGCCTTTCGTCCAGGCAGTCGAAGAAGTGGGTACGGAATCCCAGCTCCAGCCTCGCGCCCTGCTGGCACTCCGCCGGCGGGTCGAAATCAAGGTTGCCGACAAATGGGCTTATGCTGAGCCTGCCGCACGTTTGGAAGTTCACGGCACGATCGAGTGGGATCATCCTGCGATCGGTTATCAGGAGTACCATTACATCGACGGCAAGACTTCGTTCGCCCAGCTCGCGGATGCTCGAACGTTTTGCATGCTTCGAGACGTCGAGGCGATGCAGCGGTTGGGCCTCGCACAGGGCGGCTCCCTCGACAACGCCGTCGTCCTCGACGATGTCCAAGTCGTGAATCCGGGTGGCCTGCGGAGTCCAGACGAGTTCGTCCGCCATAAAGTGCTCGATGCCCTGGGCGACTTCAAGCTCGCAGGCATCGCGATCCAGGGGTACATCCGTTTGCATCGCGCGGGACATGACCTGCACAGTCAGCTTCTTCATGAGATATTCAAGGATCCGGACAACTTTGAGATCATCGATTCCTCGGCTCGCGAGGAGCAGAAGCCCACTCGGGTACGCGCGGCGGCTGCTATGGCGGGCTGGGTAGCAGCTTACTGAACCAGTCGTAGTTCTGTAGCGCGAAACCAAAGTGAATCAGCTTGATCAACTTGAATGGATCAGTTACGACTTTGGCTTCGGTCGGGGCGTAGCGCAGCCTG
>JAYVNB010000303.1:0-3252 GCA_043759365.1 Bacteriovoracaceae bacterium
GATGATCTGGACGGCCAAGTTCGACGCTCGGTAAAATTGGGGGCTCGACCCTTAACGGGAGGCAAGTCGGCAAATCGGGCTGGAAACTTCTACGAGCCCACCGTCCTCTCGGAGGTGCGCCCTGGAATGCCCGCTTTTGACGAGGAATTGTTCGGCCCAGTGGCGAGTCTTTTCCGCGTCCCAAACCTCGAAGCGGCGATCGAACTGGCCAATGTCACGGAGTTTGGTCTGGGGTCGAGTTTCTGGAGCCGCGATGAAACGGAAATCAAACAGGCGATCCGAGACCTCGAAGCAGGCTCGGTATTCGTCAACGCCAAGATGGCATCCGATCCCCGTCTGCCTTTCGGGGGTGTGAAAAGATCCGGTTACGGGCGCGAGTTGGGAGTCGCTGGAATGCGCGAGTTCGTGAACCTGAAGACTACCTGGATCGCGTGAAACTCGATCATGCCGCCATCGGCGCTTTGGACACGACAACAGGACTGAATTCAAACAGCGTCTGATAGCCGGAGAGCATGTTTTCGTAAAAAGCGCGGGAGTTTTCGGGCATCTCGATGATCTCGAGACCACAGCGCGATTTCCCGACCCAGACGACCAAGGCCACCATCTCGATTTGGCGGATGACGGGAGCATCCAAAGTCTCGCCGAGCGATAGAATGAGCTGGACCCGATCGCCCAGCTTGAAAGGGCAGATCCCTCCAAACTCCAATCCGACACCTGTCTTGCTGAGGTCGGAGCTCGAGGCCTCCAGCTGAGGACGGCGCTTGCCACGACTTTGCTCCAAAATCAAAGTTGCCGAAAATTCGAGGGGAAACCTTGGGGCGATCTTCATACTTAGTTAAGTATACTTAAGATTGCCAATTCGAGAAGGTAAATTAACGCATCATATAATGCCAGCAATTTCCGGTACCTCACCTGCTAGGGGAAGTACACGCTGCACCCCCTATGAAGAAACCGAGACGCCCCTACCGTGATCCAAGGTTCTTCAAATCTTCTGAAATGCCAGCTCGGCCCGGAGCGGCTGAGCCGAGCAACCCGTGACTTCAAAAACTACATTCAAGGCTGACTCACTTCGACTGGCATCCACATACTTCACTACCGGGAAACAGGACCCGGGAGAGCTCGCGGTCTGGATCACCCACGCCTTCAGACCCTGAAGGGAGGCTTTGCGTTGATTCACTTCCACGGTCGAAACATCCGGAGAAGTTAGAAGGCAAAATTGAAGCCCGCTCTCCATCACCGCGCATCCAGAACGATCGCGAAAATCAGCCACGAAGCCGGGCGTCGGCTCAGGATGATTCGGTTCGCCGATCTGCCAATTGACAGCCGACTTTCGCTCGACCAATACCGCTCCCTTTGAATCGAGTAAGCTCACCGAAGCAGAAAGAGGCTGATCTTCGAAAAATCCTCGTGAAAGCCGAACCCCTTCCCAGAGAGGTCCTTTACCCAGTGAGTAACCTTGCTCCGCGGGCGACTGACGGCCGGAAGCCACCCCCGACGCACTGGCCGCCACCGGACCACAAGAACTCAGGACTCCTGCCGAGACCAACAGCAGGGGAAGTCCCGAAAATACCCAAAATCCCACACCATTCCGGGAGACTGCTCTTGTCATCCCTCCAACTCAGCAACAAGCGTTCCATATCTTAAATTTAATAAATGGCGGCTGAACGACTCGAAACCCAGTGGGAAACGGCGAGCGGCAACGCTCCGCGTTAGCGTTTCGCAATGCACTCATTGCAAAGCGAAAACCACCTGCACCGTCACTGCCAGATCCTCGCGACCGGCTTCGACTTCTGGCGCCGAGCGACTGGATTCCGCATCAGCCATCATCAGCTTAGATAGGGGCCTGGCGGGCGGAACCTGCACCGGACTCCAGCTCTCGTTAATCGAGTTGACTTGGGCCACTTTGGTGCTCAAGGCACTCGCCAATCGCTCAGCTTTGACGCGCGCATTTTGGGCCGCCTCTTGAAGGCAGGAGGTTTGCTCCTGAAGGAGCTTGGTCTCGGAGAGGAAGGTGCGAAGACCCCCTACATCTTGCAGTCCTTCGCGCGCGGCCAAAGCGATCACTTCGCCCATGCGAGCGACTTGGGAGCTTGAAACTTCAAGACCCATTCTGGCCTGGAACCCTTTGGAGACCATCTTGTTCTTTTCCCACTCCCGAACTTGATTGACCCCGTATTCGGAGGTCCGCATCTGCAAATCTTCCAGAGACATTTTTTGAACTTGAGAACGCACCCGCTCGTAAGCATCCTGGGCCTTTTTGGAAGCCGTCCTCAGATCACTGTCCCGAAACTCCGCAGTCACGACGATTGCACCCCGGTCCGGGACCACCGAGCGTTTGCAAACTCCAGAAACCGTCACGGTCCGCTCTTCTTTGGCCTCGGCTCGGGCTCCTGCGAAGATCGAAAATGAAGCAATCAGGCACCAGACGAGAGTAAGGGTCTTCATGAACGGGGAGTATAGCCACCTGCGGGCCGCGACTCAAGAACCGCCGGAAGCGATCTTGCGCAATTGAAACTCCACTCGGGGGAAGTCCCGTTCGAGTCGGGCGAAGCAGTCGCGGGCCTCCTGAAGCCTCCCCTCGGAGCCGGCTATTTCGAGTTTCGCTAGCCACTGTCCCCAGTCCCGCGCACCCAAGGCCAGCGCCGCCGATCGCAAGCCATGCGCTTCTGCCGCCACTCCCGCCCCATTGCCCAAGAGCAGGCCGTTTCGAATCCGGGACATCCGCGCTGAAGCCGAGTCCAAGAAAATTCCGATCATCTCACCCACAATAGCGTCGCCGCTTCCCAACTCCAGTTTCCGGAGCCGACCCAAATCCGCATCATCGATCACGCTGCGCGGGATCCAGCGCTCCAGGAGCTCACGGAGCGATTCGAGAATCACAGGTTTGGTGGCGAAATCGTCCATCCCCGCCTCCAGGCACTTTTCACGACTGCCGATCATGGCATTGGCGGTGAGTGCGACGACGGGCATCAGGCTCTCAGGCCCGCTGCGCGCTCGGATCCGACGCGTGGCCTCGTACCCGTCCATACCCGGCATCTGGCAATCCATCAGAATCAGGTCGTAGTGAGCGGCGCCCAGGGCGTCCAGGACCTCTTGCCCCGTGGCGACCGAATCGGCCGAGTATCCAAGCCTCTCCAGCATGCGGAGCATGACCATTTGATTGACCGGATTGTCCTCGGCAATCAGGATGCGCACCAAACCCGAACCCGCATGCACGGAGCTCTCACTTGGCCCCATCAACCGAACTGGAGC
>JAYVNB010000304.1:0-10054 GCA_043759365.1 Bacteriovoracaceae bacterium
ACCCCAATCAGGAGGGCGGTGCCACCGAAGTGAGTTCTTACATTCAGGGACGCGAATGCATGACGAAGATTTACCAACGGAGCTGCGCTCCCGCGCGAAACGGTTTCACCGCCTACGACTGCACCTCGATCCAAAGCAATATCCATAGGATGCGGGCAGCGCTTTACATCAATGCTTGTGCCGCTGGCGAGAGACCCGCGCTCTCCTGCATGCTGGGATGCAAGGAAGCGGTCCATGACCTGCAGGAGTGCCAGGCCGCATTCCGGCTTTACATCCATAACTTTCATTGAGAATTTAGTCGGTGGTGCCGAGGGGAAGCTGACGGCTCGGGGTGGATGCGGCCTGGTCGTGTCGAGCATCGGG
The DNA here is from genome assembly GCA_043759365.1 of Bacteriovoracaceae bacterium. Lineage (GTDB taxonomy): Bacteria > Bdellovibrionota > UBA1018 > UBA1018 > UBA1018 > JAYVNB01. Next base: position 364 of record JAYVNB010000304.1, read on the forward strand.
AAGCGCGTTTTCCGATGCATCACCGCTCTCGCCCACGAGCCTGTAAACGCTGTTCTCGTAATTGCCCAAGTGGGAGTTGGCAGTATCAAACGCTTCCTGCGCCTTGCGTAGATTTTTGCCGAGGTCCTCGAAGCGTTTCTCGAAATGGTCGAAATGTTTCCGAGCTTTCTTGACGTCCTCGATCGTCTTTTCCACCCCCCGGGACATGTCGTAATACTCTTGGGCCATCATCACGGAGCGCAGTCCGATGGCCAGAGTGTTGGGGGAGACGGGGAAAACCTTGATTTTTGAGATCTCCTCGAAGAGCTTTCCGTTGCGAACCACTTCAAGATACAGGGTCTCGCTCGGCAAGAAGATCAAGGCCATATCAGTCGTGCCGTGCTCGGGGCGGATGTACTTTTTGGCGATCGATTTGGCTTGGGTCGAGACATAGGTCGCGAGCGCTTTGCGGGCGCCTTCGAGGAGCTCCGGATCGTGGGTTTCGAAGAGCGGAAGCACCTGCTCACGAGGGAACTTGCTGTCGATCGGAAGCACTTGCCGGGCGAGCTTCACGATCGCGTCCACGCGTTCGGTGGAGTTCGGATCGATCATGAACTGGAGTTCAAAGGAGCCGAGGGGCAGGAAGTCCGCAAGGAGCCTTTCCAGAGTGGCTTCGCCGAAGCCTCCTCGGAGGTGGGGAAGCTTCAAGAGGTTGTTCAGGTCTGAAATGCCTTGGCCGACCAAGGCGAGGGACGCGAGCTTGAGTTCGGCGGCCTGCAGGTGCTCCTGCACTTTTTCGAAGTGGCGAAATCCTTCCTTCAGGTTTTCGTTCAATTTACTTTCGACGCTCTTGCCGATCGATTCGAGTCGGGTGCCGACTTGGACTTCCAGGGACTGGAACTTGGTTTCCAGCGATAGGGTCGTCTTCATCAAACCGGTCTGCAGTTCCTGCCTGCTGTGTGCTGCGGAGCGTTCAAGGCGCTCCTGCTGGTCGAGAAAGTGCTTTCCCAGGCGCTCGGTCATCGAGGTTTGGGTTTCTGAGGTCGTCCGCGCCATCCGCTCAGAAAGGTCGAGGATCGACCTCTGGAGATCCTGAGAGAGCTCCTGGGCTAAGCCACGAGTCATTCCAGTGAGTTGGCCGGTCAACTGGCGATTGAGGTGGTCCGTCAGCTGGGCTTTAAGCCAGAGCATTTGAAGGAAAAGGCCCAGAATGAGCAAGGCCCCGAGGACGAGGGAAACCCATAGAAAACCGCTACTACTCATTCTTCAGGGTTAACATGTCGATGATTGCCTGACAATGCGGGTCGATGTAAGGTGGGTCCTCCGGAGGAATCATGCGCGAGTCCAGGAAGAGCATTCGGCTCTTTGAAAACGAACTGTTGGAAAGACTGTCGCACGTTCATCCGATCACTCCGCTGATCGTTTGGGTTCCCGTGGTTTTGTATTTCGGTTACCGGAGTTTCTCCCAGGACGAACTGAGTCTCAGTCAGTTCCTCGGTTGGGGAGCGCTGGGATTTTTTTTCTGGACGCTGACCGAGTATTGCCTGCACCGCTATATTTTCCATTTCCAGGGCAAGAGTGCGCTCTCGCAGCGGCTCCATTTCATCATCCACGGCAATCACCACGCGGACCCCCAGGATCCCACTCGACTCGTCATGCCTCCCGTGGCCGGCATGATCCTCGCCGTGATCCTCTATTGGATTTTTAGGCTCACCCTCGGCGCGGTCTGGGTGGACCCGTTTTTCGCATTTTTTCTGGTGGGCTACCTTTGCTACGACTACATCCATTATGGGGTTCACCACTTCAATCCGCGTTCGAAAATCGGGCGTCGGATCAAGCAGAGTCACATGCTCCATCATTTCCAGAGTCATGATCTCCACTGGGGTGTGAGCTCACCCATCTGGGATCACGTGTTCGGAACCGCTTCCGAGCCGAAGCGTCCAACCCGGCGTCTTCACGAGAGGCAGCCTGAGAACTCCGTTTTGTGAATCGGATCCTTTTCAGTTTCGCAATCCTTGCCCTAGCCCTCTACATTTGCTCCCCATTGCTGCTTCCCGTAGCGATGGGCGCGGTGTTTGCCGTCTTGTTCCATCCGGTCCTTCGCAGGCTTGAACTCCGCCGATTCTCCACTGGCCGGGCCGCTGCTTTCCTGTCGATCGCGATCACGCTCGTGATCCTGATTCCGGCGATTTTCCTGATCGTGCTCGGCGCGAAGGCCGGGATCGAACAGCTTCGGATCCTGCAGGCTGCCCCCAAAGGAGTGCTTTCCGGAGGAGTGGACGGCGCGAGTCCCTTCGAAGCCCTTCTTCAGATCCCGTTCTTTCATGGCCTCACTGATTACGCCAACCACACCCTGAAAGTGGAGACCTCCGAGATCCTGACCGCTCTCGAGGACGGAGCCAAGAACCTCGCTTTGCGGATCGCTGATTTGCTGGGAGGCTTTCTCACTCAGATCCCCGCTTACCTGATGGGCCTCGTCGTGATGGTGGTCAGCGTCTATTTTTTCCTGGTGGATGGCCACCGGGTTTCAGCGTTCGTTCGAAGGAACTCCTTTTTCAACGAGTCGCAGACCGAAGCCCTGATCAACTCGTTCGCCGGGACCTGCCGCTCGGTGATCCTGGCCACGGTGGCTTCCGGAGGAGCGCAGGCCGGAATCTTCGCGCTCTCGGTCCTGATTTCGGGCAGGTTCGACACCGTGATGATCGGCCTCCTGGTTTTTTTGTGTTCCTTCGTACCGCTGATTGGATCGGCGCCGGTCACTTTCGGAGTGGCACTGCACTGGTTGTTCACGGGGCATCAGGCGGGCGGGATCTTTCTGATCGTGATGGCGGTCGTAGTCGCCCTCGTTGACAACTTCATTCGGCCCGCGATCCTGAAGGGATCCGGAGGGCTGCACCCGCTCCTCGCTTTTCTCGCGGTCTTCGGTGGCCTTCAGACCTTGGGGTTTGCCGGGGTATTCCTGGGCCCGATCGTGGCCGCCTTGGCCGTCGCCTCGATCCAACATCTCGCTAAGCCCACCCTCGCCCCGGGGCCTTGATCAGGCCACCGACTGGAGTTTGACCTCCATGAACTGAACGAGATCCTCGAGCTGTTCGACGCTCATGAGTCGAGTCTCCGTCACGGTGTAGCGCTCCTGAAGCAGTTTTGCGAATTGGGTGTCGGGAAACTGGTTGAGGTAGGGCCGATAAAGGTTCATCAGGATTCGGTTCAATTCTTCACGGGAGCGTGCTCCCGCAGTCGACGGTGAAGTCGTCAGGCCAGGGCGCGGGGATGGAGCGATTACGGGGGAGTTTTTTGCCTCCTTGGCTTTGATTTTCGGACGGGGAGAGGCTTCGGGCCGCTTACCCTTGAAAGCGGCATCGTAGTCATCGACGCTCCACTGGCGAAACCGGTCGCGCGAGTCCTCGTATTCGGTCCAGACTGTCGGCATGTCGTAGAGGTAGCGTCCGACACCGAACAGCATAGCGCAGCGTTTAAGGGCATCCGAGTGAGCCGCTTTGGGATCGCCTCCTTCTCCCACATTCTCCCGCGAAACCCCCTTCAGGGTCAGGCGGGCCCGGGCATAGACGGTGTCTCCGGCGCGTTCTTCATTCATCACTTGAATGCTCCAGGCCGGATCCACTTCCTCCAGTCGGTCTTGGACGTCGGTGTGTTGGAGGTAGAGCACCAGCATCGCTCGTGTTCGGTCCTTACTGTAGGATTGAACTTTCACTCCCAGGCGATCGTTCGTGAACGGCGCTCTCAGAACATTCAAATCCTCGAGGGACAGGGAAGTCGAGGATTGGTGCTCGGGAACGGTTTCGGGATTGGGGGAGGACGGGGCGGGGGCAGAAGCGATTTTCGCGGTTTTCATTGGGGCTCCTCGGGTCTTCGGGCTCTCTGTTCTTGAAGATGAGGGGCATGAATCAGGCCATGTCAATTAATATGATTTAGGCGCCTGCCGAAAAAAAACAAGCCCCCAACCGGTAGGGGCTCGTGGAGCCGGAACAATTCAAATCCGCGTTGGACCCTCGGTCTATCGATCTTTCGGTCGTTCGACCCTCAAGCGGCTGCGCTCGCTCCCGCTTTCGACGGATCAAGCGTCTTGAGGAGATCTGAAAGTTCATCGGCGTGCTCTTCTTCTTTTTCCAGGATGGATTCCATCAAGCGACGCGAAGTGGGGTCCTTTTCCCCGAAGTAGTGAATGATCTCCCGGTAAGTCTCAACCGCGATGCGCTCAGCGATCAAGTCCTCGCGGATCATGTCGATCAGGGTTTCGCCTTCGATGAACTCGGCGTGGCTCCGGCTGAGGATGCCTTGGGGGTTGAAGTTGGGTTTGCCACCGAGCTGCTTGATGCGTGCGGCGATGAGTTCGGCATGCTCGCGTTCCTCGTCCGCATGCTCCTTGAACTCCTCCTTCACGGCCTCGGCATGGATGCCTTCGGCGAGGAAGTAATGGGCTGTATAGCGCAAAGTGCAAACGATCTCGGTGGCGAGCGCCTGATTGAGGATCTTGCAGGCCTGCTCCACGTCGCCGGCATAATCTTGGGTGACTGCGCCGCAGAGGATCTGCTCACGAGCACGCTTTCGAATGGCTTGGATGTCGGAAAGAAACGGACGATTGAGATTTTTTTCCATCCGACCTGCCTATGCAAAAAAGGGGCGAACGGTAAAAGCAGATCCGACGCCACCTGCAACGCGGGGAATTAAAATACAGAAAATTCAAGTCAATCGCGCCGCTGAAAATCTCGCGGCATTGACAGGGGGTGAGAGGGTGGGGTTATCTTTGACCCATGGCAAAAGCAGCAGACGGCAAAACTTCAACGAAACAGCCAGCGCAAGCCCCGGCGCCTCGAGCTCCGCGCGGCGCGCAAAAAATCACGACCAGCAGTACGGCCGAATACTTTTCCAAAAATCTCCAACAGGTTGGATTTTCTTCTCAGGTCAAAGCGGTTTTGACGACTTTGAAGGAAGCCGTGGATAATGCCTTGGACGCTTGCGAGGAGCATGGAATCTTGCCGGAGGTTTCGGTTCTGGTCGAGAAAGCGGGAGCCGGTTCCCTCAAAAACTCCGATCAAGTCCGTATTCGGGTCGAGGACAATGGCCCCGGCATCGACCCTGAGGACGTTCCCAAGGTTTTCGGAGAATACTTGGCCTCCTCGAAGTTCGGGCGGGGGCGCTGCTCGCGCGGACAACAGGGGATTGGAATCTCGGCCGCTACGACTTGGGCGCAGCTCACTTCGGCGACCGGTGCTCGCGTGATCACAAAGACTGAGGGCATGCGCAAGGCCCTCTCGTGCATCGTAGAAGTCGACATCAAGCACAACCGCGGAGTGATCAAAGACAAAGAAATGATCGAATGGGCGCGTCCGCACGGGACCTCGGTTGAGTTCCTGATCGACGGGCGCATTCAGTTGAATGGAGAAGCGGGCCTGCTGAACTATTTGACGGGTACGACGCTCGTGAACCCGCACTTGACCCTTCATACGGTTTTACCGGCGCCTGGGGATGCGCCAGCCGTAAAGCAGTCCATCGAACGAGTGACTGACGAAATTCCGGCGATCCCGGAAGCGACGGATCCGCACCCCCACACGATGAAGCTCGGGGAGTTCATCGCCCACTCCCATCTGTTCGGTCGGATCAAGGTCGGAGAATGGTTGAAGCGCGGCTTTTCGCGCGTCCATGAAGGCGTGCTCAAGGACCTGGTTTCGGCGGGAATCAAGAGAGCGCTTTTTGACAAGTCGGTCGACGCTCTCAATGAGGTCGAGTTCAAGGCGCTGTTCACCACGATCCAGAACATCCAGTTGATGGCGCCCTCGACCAAATCCGTCCTCACCATCGGTGAGGACGCCCTCGGAAAAAGCATTCGGCGCTTGGGTGCAGTCGACTTCTTTTCAGTGGTCACCCGCAAGCCTACGATCTGCGACTTCAAGCCAGTCGAGGTCGAAGTCGCCATCGCCCGGCTCGAGGATCGTTCCATTGAAGGCGACGCACCGGTGCAGGTGCTCCGCTTCGCCAACCGGGTGCCACTCCAATTCGACAAGGCTTCTTGTGCAATCGTCCAGTCGATCACTTCGGTGAATTGGCGGGCCTACGGACTGGGACAGCCCAAGGAGAGCCTGCCTCAGGGTCCGTACATCATCGCGGTCTCAGTCGTGAGTCCGTTCATCAAGTTCAAGAATGCCTCCAAGGAAACGATCGACGCTTCGGAGGAGCTGGTGGAGGAGCTTCGGCGGGCCATGATTCAGGCGGGTCAGAAGCTTTCCAAGCACATCCGGCGCGAGGTCAAAGCCGACGAGCTGGAGGAGAAGCTGCGGCACATCGAGCAATTCGGGCCAATCCTGGTCGAGGCGCTCTGCCGAATCACGCTTGCTCCCGAGAGCCGCAAGAAAAAGGCGGAAGAGGGTCTCGTGAAACTCCTGGGAAGGGACGCGAGCGCTGCTGAAAAAGAGCTCGCGAAAGCCCACGAACGGTTGGAGGCGCATTTGGAAAAGCAAGGCGCTGCCTCCGAAGCGCCGACTGCAACCGATGAAGATTCAGACACGGATGACGACGCGAATCCTTCTGGCTCGGGCGCGGCCGGGAAAAAAGCAACCAAGGCCGGCGGCAAGAAAAAATCGAAGTCAGCCAAGGCCGGTCGCGCCGGTAAAGCGAAGCTTGAAGCCTCTTCGTCTCAATAATAAGGAATCTCCACCATGGCATCCATCACTGCTGACCAATCCATACCCAAGCTCAGCAAAGAGCTCTGTAACCGCCTGCTTCAGGATTTGGAACGAGCGAAGCGCCCCGTCCTCTACGCAGTCAAGTGCTCGCTCGACAATGCCCAGTACAATCACAAGGTGGGGTACCTCACCCCAGGCTCGAAAAAAGTCGCCACGGAGCTGAACGTTAGCTCCGTGAAAAAGATGAGCCGCGCGATCTTCCTTCTCGAGGTCCTGCTTCGGAACATCGACACCGGACAGGTGAATACGAAGCGTGAGCTCTATTACATCGCCAAAGGCTACATTCGCGGTGACTCCAAGCTGAAGCCGCTCGACTTCGCGGACCAGGACGAGAGTGACTCGACGATCGACTTCATTTGCGAGCTGCTCGAGTGCTACCGGGAGGAAGTGAACTGCTTCGCGGATGATCGCGGCGGTCAGACCTACTCGCAGCTTTTGATCGTCGAGGAGACGATGCCCGACGGGGAGAAAGCGACGATCGACCTCGGGTCGCTCGGGACGGCGCCGTATCAGCCTCGGAACCGACCCCAGGCCCTCAAGCTTCGGTCGAAGAAAAAGATCGATTTCTGCCTGGTGGTCGAGTCCCAGGGTACTGCGGGTACCTTGATGGCCAGCGGTTTCACCCGTCGGCACAACTGTATCCTGATGGGCGCGCAGGGCGTCCCCTCGAACGCGGTTCGGGGCTGGTGCAAGCTGATCCAGGATCAGCTTCATACCCCCATGTACTTTTTCGGGGACCTCGACGCCTACACGCTTCAGAACATCTATCGGACCCTGAAGGCCGGATCCGCGGCATCGTTGATTCGGAACTCCGACTTCTCCGCGCCTGAAGTGAAATTCCTGGGCGTGCTCCCGGACGATGTCAAGAAGTACGATCTCTTGAGCTATCCCGTGAAAGAGAACGACGCTGCCGAGGCTCGGTCCTTGAAAAAAGCGGTCGATGCGATGAAAAACGATCCGTTTTTCCAAGATAGGAAAAATAAGGGTCTCGCGCACATCCTTCAATGGCTGCTCGACAACAAACAGCGTTGTGAGCAACAGGCTTACTTCACGGTGGATCCTCGCGATCCTTTGATGCCTGAGAAGATCATCATCGATAAGATCAAGCGGGGCAGTTACGTCTGAGGCCTCGAGTCTGAGAACCCGGGCCTGAGACTTTCCCTCTCGAGGCGCCTGTCTAAGAACTGATCATTGGGTCATCTGAGCGACACACCTGTGTCGGTAGGCTTGAAGGTGGTGCGTTTCGCGCCCATTTGGCCTGGCAAGCCGTTTGCTTTACCTCCCCCTGAGAGACATTCAGTGGAGGAGTGCTAGATGAGTAAAAAGATTTGGGCTGTTTTTGCGGCGGCGACTGCGCTTTCAGTGATTCCGGCGGCGGCATTGGCGGACGAGTTGAATTTGGATTCCCGCGAGTTTCGTCCCGCATTCCGCGAGATGGTGGATGGACGAGTGGTGGGCGACCCCGCCGAGGATTGCGCTTACGAAGAGTTCCAGGTGAAGGACATGTTCTCCTGGGTGAAGAACGGCAATTTTTCAGTGAAAGCGCGCTGCCAGCAGGCAGGGGCGGCGCAGGAAACCTCCGAAAGCCGCGCGCGCCGCGAGCGGGCGGAGCAGGAGGGGCGTTCTGTCCCTTCGCCCGAATATCGCGGACAAGAGGTTTTCAATTTGAAAATCTCCCTCGACGTTCGGGACCTCGAGGCCTTGTCGGGTCAGTCGCTCCGACTCGCCAAGAAGTATGAAACTGAGACGATGTGCAAATACGTGAAGGGTGAAGCCGAGAAGGTCTTCGTCAGCTCCCTTTCTTCGGATAAGTTCCAAGCTGCGCTCCGCTGCGTAGCGGTCGCACCTGCCGGAAGCTTCGCGCTCGAGATGAATTTCAAGTTCAAGGAGGCCGAGCGGCGTGAATTGGCGTCCTGGATCTCACCCCTCGTCCATTCCGGTGAGAAACGGGTCCTGCTTGAAGCCCAGGCTTCTGCGCGAGCAGCTCGACCTGACGGTTGGGGTCAGCGGTCGCCGGCCGTACTTTCGGAGAGCGTGCGCGAAGCTTCGATGGGAGAGTAGTCTTTAAACTAGCCCCGAACCCAGTGGACTCCGCCCCGGCGGAACTCACTGGGTTTGGAGGCGGATTTCAAGGTTTTGGAAAGTCGCCGCCCACCACCTGAACCGGGGTGGAGCTTTTTCGAGCGGTGACCCAAAAAGCGACGCTTCGACTCTTGGGCTGACTTCCGGAGTCTAAGCTTGCGGATGACGAGGACACTGGCAGCTCGAATTCAACCTGGGAAGCGGAGTCTGTGAGCGAGGTGGGTAGGGAGATCGAGCTCAAAGCACGGACCACGAACTCGTGAGAGAGTTTGCGCCCCGAGTTCTCCCCGTTCTTGACCTCGGTTTCGAGGTCGTTGCCGAGCCAGGCGTCATGGACAGTCTAGCCTTTCGAACTAGCCTTTCGTTCGCCGACCTTTGCGAGTGCGGTTTCCAGCGAAGAAGCGGGCTCAAAGGAGACCTTAAATCGGCGCGGCCCCACCTGCTGCGCTTTGAGGAAGCCCGCGGGCAGTCGCGGTGCTGCATTCGCTTACCGTTGAATGAGTGATTTCCATTCGGAAGCGTAGCGGTTCTGCCGCTCAGTGAACGCCTGGTTCGAAAAGCGATTCACCCAGTCCAGTCGGTTCCAGTAGTCGACTTGGAACCCAAGCGGCACGAAGTGCCTTCAGAGGCCGGGCTCCTTGCGAAGTCTGGCAAGCCATCGATCGGTGGGTGGGCAGCTGGAGCAGCCTTCTGAGCTATAGAGTTCGATCAGGCTGGCTCGTTCCGGGCCACTGGTGACTGACCACTTGAAAATACCCCCTGCAGAAGCCAGCGGGGCGGATGAGATCAGGATCGGAATCAAGAATGGCAGCCAGCGTCGGGATGTCATGACTCCTAGTTCGCCACTCGAGCGAAAAGGTTACACCCCACCTTCGCCCAACGAGTGAGCAGGGCTTTAAAACGCGTAGCCTAAGCTGAAGTCCAGCGAG
>JAYVNB010000305.1:0-10010 GCA_043759365.1 Bacteriovoracaceae bacterium
GTCGCTTCAATGATGCTGAAGCCCGCTTCGCACCGTCTTTTGATTGCAGGATGATCCACTTCCCCTGATTTTACAGAGATGTGGGGGTATTTGCCAAGGGAGTTGAGGGCTTTCTGTTTGGACCTGTGTCAGTCCGGACTTCGCAAGCAGCGTCAACGCTGCAGTGGAGTCAGCGTCTCGGTGGATTCGACCACTTCGGTGACGAGCAGTTGCCCAGCCCGAAGGTGAGGCGTTTCACGTAGCTTCCCTCGATGTTCATGACGTAGATGTTCGAGCCGCCGGTGCGGTTGGAGCTGAAGGCGATGAAGTTGCCATCCGGGGAGAAGTGGGGGTCCTCGTTGAAGCCCTGGCCTTTGCTCAAGCGCTCAAGGTTGGTGCCGTCGGGATTCATGATGAAAATGTCGAAGACACCGTCCACCCAGCTCGAGAAAGCGATCTTGTTGTTGCGGGGTGACCAGTTGGGAGTGGCGTTGTATTTGCCAGCGAAAGTGAGCCTTTGGACGTTGGAGCCGTCGGCCGACATGCTGAAAACCATCGAGGGACCGCTTCGCGTGGAGACGAACACGATTTTCGAGCCATCGGGGCTCCAGGATGGGTCGACGTCGAAACCCATCGACTTAGTGAGGCGGGTGACGTCCTTGGCTCCCGGCGTGAGGGAGAAGATCTCGGGGTTGCCGAGGAAGTTCATGGTGAGCGCAATCGTCCTGCCGTCGGGCGAGTAGGCGGCTCCGGAGTTCAGGGTCTTGCGGTTCGAGAGCATCCGGATGGAGTTGGTGGCGAAGTCGTATTCGAAGAGGTCGAGGTTCTTCACGTTGTTCCGACCCTTGTTGTAGAGCGAGTAGGCGATTTTCAAACCATCAGGACTCCAGGCGGGCGCCATCGCGATCGAGCGGTGATTGGTGATCTGTCGGACGTTGGTTCCGTCGTAGTCCATGACGAAGATCTCCTTGCGGCCCTTGCTTCGTTCGCAGGACATGGCGATCTTGGTTTGGAAAATCCCGGGCAGGCCAGTGAGTGCGGATACGATGTCGTTGGCGAAAGTATGCGCGAGGGTCTTGGAGTCGCCCGCTGCGGCGATGTACCGTTTGGCGAGCACTTGCTTCGCCCCCTGCACGTCGTAGAGGTAGGCTTCGAGCACGACGTTTCCGCCTTCGCGGGTGGCAGCCGCTTTGGCGACGAACTCAGCTCCGATCGAGCTCCAGTCGGTCATCTTGAATCGATCCGCGGTGATACCGGTTCCCCGCGCTTCGACGAAAGCCGACTTGTCGAGGAACTTGAACAGGTCCATGAATTGGAGGTCCGAGACCACCGTGTCGTGCACTGTTTTAGCGGCGTCGGGAGCGCCGAGGATCTCCGGGAAAGCGATCACGGTCTTCTTAGTCTTGGCTTGCCCAATGGAAATGTAGGGGTGAACTTCGGCGCGGGCGGAAGTTGGGCCCGCCCCCCAAGAAGCGGCAGAGAGGAGCAAAGTGAGGGCTGCGACGGAGGTGGGTTTCATTTGGGGTTGGATCCTATGGATTTCAGAGCGGGAACCCGACCAGGATTCCTTCGGAAAGCAGTCCGGAAGCGATGGGTGCCGGCGGGAGGGGATAGGGTTGCGACTGTTGAAGGGTGCGTTTGACCTGCTCGTCGAACTGGGGATTTCCAGAAGTCCGGATGAACCGAAAATTTCGGATCTGGCCGTGTGAGTCGATGTAGAGCTGGATCTGCGCCGAAAGTTTCTGGCGGGTCAACCAAACTGGAAGGGCCCAGTTGTCCTGAAGGTGGGTGCGGAGGGCATCGTAGTAACTGGCTTCGCCCGACTCACGGGCGTCATCGGACAGGCTTGATCCTTTGGAGATCCGGTTGCCCTTCACGACGACGGGGGCGGGATCGGATTCGGCGGAGATCTTCGACAGCGCCTTGATCCGGCTGAGCGCGTTCTTGAGTTTTTGTTCCCTGGATTTTTTTTCATTTTCAGCCTGTTTTTGGCTGATTTTGATGGGCTTGATCACCATTTCGTCGGGCGCAGCCGGTTCCTCCACGGCTTTCGGGAGTGCCTTCAGAGGAGGAAGGGGCTTGAGTGCCTTGGCTTCCTTTTCGGCTTGTTTCAGTTTTTCGACGAGATCATCCGGTGCCGCCCCCTTGGGGAGCAGAGCCTTGTCTTTTTTCAGCACGTCAGGCAAACCGACGAGGTCGACGCGAAGGACCGGAGCGATGGAAATCGGATTCGAAGGGAACACGAGGCTCTTCAACAGAATCACTGTAAAGAGCCCGAAGTGGAATATGAGCGAGAGTTTGGTCCCGAGCGAAAGATCGCGTTCGGTGGGATGCCCTCTCTCTGCAATGCTGAGCTCGACCTGCGCTGGGGATGGGTTCATTCAGATGCGCGGGGCGTTGTCCCCGGGCTCCGTGACGAGTCCCACCCGATTGATCTTGGCTCGTTTCACTTCTGCCATCACTTGAGCGATGAAGCCGTAAGGGACGCCTTGGTCACCTTGGATGTAGAGCTGCACATCGGGTTTGGCTGCCTGGATCGCCTCGAGTCGGGAACGAAGAGTACCCTGGGGGAGGATTTTGTCGTTCATCAAGATCTGGCGGTTCTTGTTCACGATGAGAGTGACGGTATCGGGAACATCCGTCATCGTGGTGGCGGTCGCTCTCGGAAGGTCGACTTGGATGCCTTGCTGCATCAGGGGCGCTGAAATCATGAAGACGATCAGGAGGACGAGCATCACGTCGACCAACGGAGTGACGTTGATCTCGGCCAGGGTCGTGGTGGTCGTGCCACGCACTCGGGAGCTGCTGCCGGAGGAAACTGACATCCCCATCAGAGGGTGCCTCCCTTACGTCGGCCTGAGACGCTTCGCTGGATGATGTTGAGGAAATCCTGGGTGAAACAATCGATGTCGACCGCTTGGCGGCGAATCGCCCCGGAGAAGTGATTGTAGGCGACGACCGCGGGAATGGCGGCCCCGATCCCGAACGCAGTGGCGATCAGGGCTTCAGAGATGCCGGGGGCGACGACTGAAAGATTGGCGGCTCCGGTGGCACCGATCTTCTGAAAAGAGTCCATGATCCCCCAGACCGTGCCGAACAACCCGACGAAAGGGGAAGCACTCGCCGTGGTGGCGAGCCATCCGATGTGCTTTTCGAGAGTGGCGATCTCGGAGTTCGAGGCGCGGGCCAACGCGCGACTGACGTTGTCGACTCCCGGATCCTCGCCCGCTCCGAGTTCGGTCGAAGAAAATTTCTTGAGTTCCTTCACTCCCGACCGGAACACCGCCGCGACGGGAGACCGGCCGTACTGATCGGATTTGGCGTAGATATCCTCGATGCTTTTGGAATTCCAGAAGCTGTTCAGGAACTGCGCGTTCTCGGAGATCGCGAGCTTCATGGAGCGCCACTTGGTGAAGATGATGGACCAGGAGGCGAACGACACCATGAGGAGCAGGAGGAGGACGAACTTCCCGACCGGCCCCGCTTGGGCGACGAGATCGAAAAAACCAGTGCTAGCGAGTTGTGGGTTGGGCATAGGAGGCCCTTATTTTAAGCGGGAGCTTCGGACCTTTGAAAGGAGATTCTTGTTCTTCAGCGAAACTCGGAAGATCTCGATCAATAAAATGAGCTGAAAAGCGAAGCTCGAGAGCGGGCCGCCCGCTCCTCCGGTCAAGAATCGGGAAGTGGAGGTGTCGTCGAGCAGACCGGGCTCGAATTTGACCAACCAAAGGCCCTGGAAGTCGTTGCCGAGGACCGAGAGGCTGAGTAATGGATGGAAAACCAGGAGCAGTCCCGCCCAGAAGCCCGCTCCACGAGCGAAGTCGCCATCAACCATCGCACGGATGGCGAGGGAGAAGCCCACTAGGAACAAGGTGAATCCCTGCATGACTCCCAAATCGAACTGGGTCGTCTTGATGGCGGCATAAAGGATCGAAGTGGCCAGCGCTGCGGCCATGTCGGGAATGCGCCTCCGGAAGGCGGAGAGGATCCTCTGGCGGAAAAGGAACTCCTCACAATAGACCATGAGGAGGAGCGACCCTGAGCGAAGCAGTGAGTTGCCCAAGGCGATCGGTCCATCCTCCGCTTGGATGAAGAATCCGAGGTAGCGGTAGAGCCCGCTGAGGATGCAGGCGGCCACGATACCCGATGCGAGGACGGCACCGTTGAAGAATCCGGGCATGAAGCGCTTCTGGAGCCGCTGCCAGTTGATGATCTCGGAAGTGGAAAGTGAAATCAGGGGACTTAAAAAACGCAGAGCCAGGAGAAATCCGAGTGCGGTGAGGCCGGCTAGTCCGATTTCATTGGCGGCAGTGACGTCGCTGATGTCTTGGAACCGGGTGTTCGAGGACATGAGGAAGTAGGTGATGAGTGTCAGGGAGAGAAGGCGGAAGACCGCGATCCAGGCACTATAGGCGAAAGTGAATCCGAGTCCCCGGAGAATTCCATCAAGACGCATCGTCTGGAGAATCCAGGGTAATTCAGGGAGCTAGGCATTCCCAGGTTTTTTCGAATACAATTTTCGGGTGAGCCCCAAAGCACGATCTACGGTACTCGGACTGAGTCTCCTTGCCTCGACGGTTCCGGCGTTCGGCGCCGCACCGATGATGGAGGACTGGTACAGTCCCAATGGGGTCAGGCACCCGCAAAGGTCCCATTCGTGCTCAGGCTATGATTATCCTCAGTATCCGTCAGAGCATGGGAGTTGCGGGATGCGTCTGCTTCCCGCCAAGATCGGCGGGAAACGCACCTGCGAGACGCTGAAGTTCGCGCGTTTCAAGACCGACGTGACTGAGTTCTCTCCGGTCCGGAGCGACGCTCGGCAGGCCCCCCACTTATACATGGGAGTGGATATGCGCAAAGGTCGCTCAGGCGGAGGCGTGGATTGCTCGGCATCGGGCAGCTACTTCGAGATCGGTTTTCAGTCTCAAGGCTCCGAAACCTTCGGTGCCCAAAAGGCCGGACTTTATCTTCGTGTGGCGCCCAACGAGCGCAGTGTAGCGATGTCCCGCAAGCGGCTCGTGGAGGGGGCGTTCGGCGAAGCCATGTCGTCGGAAATCAAGCCCGGAAGGAAGGACGACATCTCCGCGCCGGGAGGTGGGTATTTCACTGGTGGCCCCCGGATTCGGAGCCGGTTCGATGCCAATCAGAAAATGGGCCTGGATACCGGATTTCGCGCTGAAAGGATCGGGAGCTCGGCCCTTTATCGGATCCTTCTCTACGGAAAAGTGCAGGGAGATCTGGGGGGGCGGCAAGGCCAGGACATCATCCAGGCGCAAGTGGGCACGGTGAGGCTGCCATCGGGCGGTGACTCATCGTCCGCAACTGAGAAGTTCATCAATCGTTGCGTGCACGGACAAAGGATCACCTTTGACGGTGCGATCAAGGGCGACTCGCCGCCTCCGAGCGAATGGCAGCCGTTTCGGTTCGCGATGTCGAACGCCGAGTTTCGCGACGCTTCCGGAGATCTGAAAAAGTTCAATGGTTTGGTCATGCACTACCCGAAGCCCACTTCACATGGAGGGAAGTCGTGCCTCGAGGTGACGGTGGGGATCAAGAACCTGGGAAATTCGACTTTGAGTTTGCGATATCCGAATACGGCGCACCCCACGACAGAATCGATGGTTCCGGAATTGAGCGGCTTGACCAGTGAAGTGGAGCGAATCCTCAGTCCCGCGCCCGGCGCGTGCGTTCAGCCGTGAAGTCGTCAAGAGGATGACGCGCCTTGCATCGGCAAAAAAGATGATAGAGTCTTCTTTGGGTTTGGGGGACTGAAACGATGGTCCATTTGACCGGAGTGTCGAAGGGATATCCTGGACAGGCGCGAGTGCTGGATCAGGTGGAATTACAGCTCAGGAAGGGCGACTTTCTCTACGTGGTCGGAGGGAGCGGAGCGGGCAAAAGCACGCTTCTCAGGCTACTTGCGACTGAAGAGAGTGCGAGTTCGGGCACGGTTTCGCTGTTCGGGTACAACCTATCGACCGTGAATCCGACGACGCTCAAAGCGATCCGCAGAAGTCTCGGGTATGTTCCTCAGGGCATCCGTTTGATTCCCGACCTGACGGTTTTCGACAACGTCGCAATATCCCTATCGCTGGCGGGACGGCGCGCGGTCGGGTCCGATGCCCGCGCTCGCGTGGGCGAGATGCTCGAAAGACTGGGGTTGGGTCATCTTCGCGCGAAACCCGCTTCGCAGCTCTCCGGTGGCGAGGCCCAGAGAGTGGCGGTGGCCAGAGCATTGGTGCGCAACCCTGAGCTCGTCGTGGCCGACGAGCCTACCGGTGCACAAGATCAAGATCACGTTTGGACTCTGATGGAGTCCATTGTCCGCGCCAATATCAACGGCGCGACCGTGGTCGTCGCCACCCATGACCGCGACATCGTTCGGCGGATCCGCAAACGCTGCGCAATGCTCAAGAACGGGCGGATGATGATCGAAGGGGGATCCCCGCTGTGTACCTGATCAAGCTCGCACTCAGGCCCTGGCGCGTTGCGCCTTGGAGCCAGATTTTTTCTGCGCTCGCGGTTGGCTTCCTGCTCGTCATCGCCGGATTCCTGGTTTGGATGGAGCGGGGTCTGATCCCGGTCGTCCAGCGCCTGAAGCAGGAGCAAGTGATCACGGCTTACCTGGATCCCGCAGTCGAGCCCAAGGATGAGGCGAAAGTCGCCGATGAGATCCGTGTCCGTCTGGGCGCGCGCGCGATCGACGTGAAAACGGTACCTGCGGAGAAGTTCGTAGCCGAGTTGCGCGAGCATTATCCCGATCTCGGACGGGAGCTCGAGAATCTCGGAAGCGAAATGAACGCGATGGTTCCTCGCTACATCTCGGCTTCGGGCATCATGAGCGAGGACGCGCTCGAGAAGGTCCGAACCATCAAGGGAATTGAGAGCGCGGACAGTTCACGAGATCGATACCACCATGTAGTGGGTGCGTTCATGGCGCTGAGACTGGTCTCCCGCTGGCTGGCAGCGGGCCTTGCGCTCGCCCTCTTGACCGGCCTCATTCACTTGGCGCGGATGAATGCGGAGATTCATCACGATTCCATCGAGCTTCTCAGGCTCTGGGGCGCGGGTGCGATCGCAATTCGGTCACCCGGCATCCTCTCGGGTGCCTTGGTCGGGATACTCGGAGGGACGCTTGCATTCGGAGCATGGATCACCGCCGCCCATTGGTTGGGAGGCCAGGTTTCAGCGTTGTCACCCCTGCTTCAAGGTTTGGCTCCGCCTTCGATCCTGGCGGGAGCGTCGCTGTTCGCTTGCGGCACCATGGCCGGGTTGGTTGCGGGTATCGCCGGTCCGAGGCGGAGGGCCTAAGTGCTTCGTTTCCGGATTTTGCGACTTTTGCTGGTAGGAGCGACCGCCACGGCGTCGTCTGGTGCGAACGCCTCGGTTGAACCGGTCGCAGGTTTCCCGAAGCCGGCTCTGACCGAGAGATTGACCCAGATCCGTACTCGCGTCATCGGGTTGGAGCAGGGATTGATCGACGGCTTCAAGACGCGCAAGGAGGCCAAAGTGAACCTCCATCGGATTCAGGAACTCATGTCCCTGCAGCAGGAGGAGAAGACTCTCGGTGCGCAGAGGATGAAGGAGCTCGAAAAAACCATCGGCGAATTGGAGTCGCGGCGGGGACTGCTCAAGGAGAAGGTCGACACCCAACGGGCTGATGTGCGGAAATTCCTACGCGATCTCGATCGCACCACCCGTGAAGAACCTCGTTCGCTCGAATTTACCGAACGCGACCGGTTGGACTCCCCTCGACGCCGGATTCTGGCCTCGTTCGTCGACCTCGGGCTGAAGGAAGTGGAGACTCTGAAGGTTGACATGGCCGACGCCGACCAATTGGAAATCAAGATCCAGGAAGAGCAACAGCAGCTCGCCTACCTTTTCCAGGACTTGCGGGAGCAGGAGGGTATCCTAGAGCTCAATCGGCAACTCCAGGTCGACCTACTGCGGAAAAACCAAGCCGAGCGCGTGGCCCAGCTCGAGAACTACAACAAGCTTAAGGTGGCCGAGTCCCAAGTCGAGAATTTGATCCAGAATTTCAACTCCCGTCGGGAGCTGGAGAAGGCTGTGGAAACCGAGCGAGTCGCTTCGAAAGCGATGATGCAGGGAGCGTTCGCGCGCCTCAAGGGCAAGCTCGGTCTGCCGGCCGAAGGTAAAATCGTCAGCCAGTTCGGCCCCAGCTACGATGTGAAATCGAGCCTGAACGTCTTCAAGAAGGGTATCGACATCGATGCTGGCCGAAAAGCGACGGTGCGGGCGATTTCGGCAGGGAAAATCGCATTCTCCGGTGAGCTCGCCAACTACGGACGCGTCACGATCATCGACCACGGCGAGCATTTCTACTCGCTCTGCGCGCACTTGGGAGAGCTCCACCGTCAAGTGGGCGACCCGGTGGCAGCGGGGGACTCAGTCGGAACCAGTTCGGAGGATGGCGCTCCCGTGTACTTCGAGATCCGGGCCCGCAACATCGCAGTCAATCCGCTCCAATGGGTGACTTCGGCCTCTTTGGGCGGTTGAGTAAGCACGACCGTCAACTCCCTGCCGTTCGCGCGGTTCGCCGGGGTCGCCTCCGACGGCCGGCGTAATGTGCCCACTTCACAATCGACCGGTATTTCGTCTACTCTTTCTAGATATGAAACCTCGCTTCCATCGCAGCTCCCTCCTCGGCACCCTGATCGCGGTATCCCTTGTTGGAATCCCGGGCTTCGCGGCCTCGACCGAGACCAAACCGGGGAGTGCCCAAAGTCAGGATCGCTATGAGAATTTGGAACTGTTCCAAAAAGTGCTCCACTTCGTCGAACAAAACTACGTCGACGAAGTGAAGAACAAGGATCTCATGCACGGGGCGATCAAGGGGATGCTCGAGACCCTCGATCCCCACTCGAACTTCCTTCCCGCCGAGGTTTTCAAGGACATGAAGATCGACACGAGCGGGAAATTCGGCGGTCTCGGCATCGAGATCGGGATGAAGGACGGCGTACTCAACGTCGTGGCGCCGATCGAAGATACCCCGGCATGGAAAGCGGGGGTGAAGCCCGGCGACCGAATCGTCAAGATCAACGGCGAGAGCACGAAGGGCATGACGTTGGTTGAGGCGGTCGCGCACATGCGCGGCAAGCGCGGAAGCGAAGTGATCCTCACCCTCTATCGCGACGGCTTTGATAAAGTCCGGGACTACTCCATGCAACGGGACATCATCAAGATCCAATCGGTGAAACAGGATGAGCTCGAGCCTCGGTTCGGTTACGTCCGCCTCACGAGTTTTAACGAGAACGCTGCTTCGGACGTTAAGAAGGCGATCGAGAAGCTCGAGAAGAAGGGCAAACTGAAGGGCCTGGTCTTCGATCTTCGCACCAATCCGGGCGGGCTCCTCGATCAGGCCGTCGAAGTTTCCTCGCTGTTCATGGACGAGGGCGTGGTGGTCTCCACCATCGGTCGCAACCGGGATCAGAAGGAAGTGAAATATGCCCGCAAGGGCAATGCCCGAAAGGACTTCCCGGTGGCGGTCCTCGTGAACTCAAGCACCGCTTCGGCGGCCGAGATCGTCGCTGGCGCGATTCAGGACAACCACCGTGGCATTATCATGGGAGCGCCGACCTTCGGCAAAGGCTCGGTCCAGACCGTGATCGAGCTGGCGCCTGACATGGGTCTCAAGCTCACCATCGCACGTTATTACACTCCCAGTGGGCGTAGTATCCAGGATCGCGGCGTTCAGCCGGATATCATGCTCGACGACTTCGATCCCAAGGTGCTGGCCGAGGCCCGCCGCAAGCAGGATTCGATGCGTGAGAAGGATCTGAAGGGTCACATGGTGAATCCGGACGGGGATGAGGGTGCTCCCACTCCCGTGGCGGCCGTGCGGCCTGAGTACCAGAAGGAGGAGCTTGAGGCCGCTATCAAGAAAAAAGACGGCAAGCCCACGGACAAGGGGGAAGACGACTCTCCCGCCAAGTTCAATCCGAAAGAAGATTATCAGGTGCGGGAGGCTTTGAATCACTTGAAGTCCTTCGAACTCTACAAGCGCATCGCAG
>JAYVNB010000306.1:0-3226 GCA_043759365.1 Bacteriovoracaceae bacterium
CCGATCCGTATTACACGGCTTGGCACGACGTCTACGGTTACCAGTGCGCGAATGCGACACCCTTGCCGGGCTGCAACTTTTACTCGGACGGCGTTCATATTTCGGCTGGCGCAGACCCCTACTACGCTTACTCCCGCCTGGATTATGGCACTTGGCAATACACCGATGTTTACGGTTACAACAAAGCCTTCACTGGCTACGCTTGGCTCTCCTCGACCGGCATCCTCTATGATGCCAACGGCTACGCCCTCAACGAAGACGAGGGCAATTCCAGCCGCGACTTGATGGGCGACGTCGCCATCAAAGAGAAGGACACCGTCGAGAAGGCCGGCAAGGCATTCGCTGAGAAATACGCTTTGGCCGAAGCCAAGGGTATTCAGGTCGCACAAACCTTGAACGATTGGGCGACCCTGGGCAAAAAGCATGGCCGCACCGACCAGGACATCGCCGACTTCTCGCAGCGCCTGTTTGGAATCAAGATGGACCGAGCAGTCAACGCATTGGCACAGATGCAGATGGGTGATGACCGTGCCTTGGCCTCGGTCAATGACGAAGTCGCTTCTTTCTGGGGAACCAACCCTGAGACTTCGAAAGAAATCCTCATGAGCTGGTACCGCGGTCAACTGGGCGAAGTGCTCGGCCACTGATCCCCTCGACTCGCCTGCCTTGATCAAAAGCGCCCATCTCGATCCGTGCTAAGCTGGAGGGAGATGGGCGCTTCTTCGCTTGAAACTTCGTTCACGGCTCCAATCGAGACGTTTCTCCAGGCACTTCGCATTGATCGGGGAGTTTCGGATCGGACCATCGAAGCCTACCGGCGAGACCTTCTCCAGTTCAGCCGCTACTTCGACAAGTCAACTCCTCGGAAAGTTCCCGCAGAGGTCTCTCCTTCCCCACTGGAGCGCGTGGAGTTGTCCCATCTCCACGGGTTCCTCACCCATCTTCACGAGCTACGGCAAAGGTCGACTTCGATCGCGCGCAAAACCAGTGCAATTCGTCAGTTCTTCAAGTTCTGCTGCGTCGAGCTCGACCTCGCCCGAAACCCTGCCGAACAACTTCATGGACCTGCCTTGACTGAGCGCCTGCCCAAGTTCCTGGGCATCGAGGACGTCAGCCTACTTCTATCGGCCGTGGATGCCGGACTCCCCTATGTCCGGGGCAATCCCGTCGCGCTCAAGCTTCGCGACGGTGCCATGGTCTACCTGCTCTATGCCACTGGGCTTCGGGTCTCAGAATTGGTCGGCCTGAGCGTTCACGAGGTGGACCTCGGGCTGGGGTACGTGCGAGTCCGAGGCAAAGGCGACCGGGAGAGGATCGTCCCGTTTGCCGATATCGCGGGACAGAGGCTCAAGGCTTACCTGAATGAAGGCCGTCCGGTCCTGGGAGCTGCCACCGATCATGCTTTCGTCAACGCCGCCGGCATGGCCCTCACCCGCCAGTCCTTCTGGAAAATCCTCAAGGCCTTGGCGCTCCAGGCGGGCCTCCCCTCCACTCTTTCACCCCACGTGCTCCGGCACTCGTTCGCTACCCATCTCCTTCAATCCGGCATCAACCTGCGCTCCCTCCAGATGCTCTTGGGGCACTCGGACCTATCGACCACCCAGATCTATACCCACGTCACTCCCGAACACCTGAAAACCGCCCATCGGAAGTTCCACCCACGGGGCGGAGAATGAGTTAAAAGAGAAGTATCCCTATGGATCTCGAAGAAGGCTTTCGCACCCTTTCCATCCAGTTTGTCCCGTTCGTCATGGCCGTGGTGTTTCACGAGTATGCCCACGGCTGGGTCGCCAATCGCTGGGGCGATACGACTGCACGAGACCGCGGACGCATCACGCTGAACCCGATCCCCCACATGGATCCGATCGGGACGATCCTGTTTCCCGTGCTCATGATGGTCACCGGAGTACACCTCCTTTTCGGTTGGGCGAAGCCCGTGCCGATCGATCCTTCTCGGTTCCGCAAATACCGTGCCGGACTCTTTTGGGTCTCGATCGCGGGCGTCCTCATGAACGTCATCCTGGCCGTGCTTTCCGCGGCCACATTTTGCGTCATCCGGGCTTTCGTCCCCCAAGACTTTTTTCTGGCCGAACCGCTGATGGGCATGTGCCTGGCCTCGGTGACGGTCAACTATGCACTGGCGATCTTCAACCTCCTCCCCCTGCCTCCACTCGACGGAAGCAAGATCATCCAGAGCTTCCTTTCGCTCAAAGCCACCCGGCGTTACGAAAGCATCGCACGCTACAGCTTCTTCATCCTGTTGGCGCTGATTTGGACCGGTGCAACCCAGATTCTGGCTTACCCGATCCTGTTTTTCCGCGATATCACCCTGTACGGGATGGCCGCCCTCTTTCACCTCTCATGAAAAAAATCACCCTTTCCGCAGTTGCGCCGTCGAACCGCCTCACTTTGGGCAACTACATCGGAGCCATCAGTCAATGGGTGAAGATGCAACAGGACTTCGACTGCATCTACTTCGTCGTAGACCTGCATGCGATCACAGTGAGGCAGGACCCGAGTGAACTGCGCGAACAAACCTTGCGTGCCGTAGCCCTTTATTTGGCGGCCGGGCTCGACCCGGAGAGCTCCCTGCTCTTCGTTCAATCCCATGTCCCCCAACATGCCGAGCTTTCTTGGGTCCTGAACTGCTTCACTTACATGGGTGAGCTTGCACGCATGACCCAATACAAGGACAAGAGCTCCAAGCAGCAAAACATTTCCGCGGGTCTCTTTAACTACCCGGTGCTGATGGCGGCTGACATCCTGCTCTACCACACCCAACTCGTACCGGTCGGCGAGGACCAGAAACAGCACGTGGAGATCACCCGGGATATCGCAGGACGGATGAACGGACTGTTCGGCGACGATTTGTTCACGATGCCTGAGCCGCTGATCCCCAAGGTCGGCGCCCGGATCATGAGTTTTCAGGATCCGAACGCCAAGATGTCGAAGTCAGATCCTGATCCCAACAGTGCCGTTTATCTGACGGATTCAGACGACCAGATCCTCAAGAAACTGAAGCGAGCTGTGACGGACTCGGGGAACGAAATCGCCTTCGACGAAGAAAACAAAGCCGGCGTCTCGAATCTCCTGAGCATTCAAGCGGCGCTGACCGGCCGGCCGATCGCGGATTTGGTCCAGTCCTATCAGGGCAAGATGTATGGACACCTGAAGCTCGAAACCGCCGAAATCATCCGCTCGGCGGTCGCCCCGATCCGGGATCGGG
>JAYVNB010000307.1:0-27460 GCA_043759365.1 Bacteriovoracaceae bacterium
GACCCGACTGGTGGTCGGATTCAATCGCGAAGAAGCTGCCACTTTTCCAGATAATTCGAAGGATTTTCTTGAGCGAGCTACACGAGCCTTGGCTTTGTCCACCGCCAATCAAGTCGCTGTCCACTGCTATACGGTGGAGCTCGACAAACGGGAGATCGTGGAGCGATTGATTCGCGAGGCACCCGGATTTCCGTACGAGTCCCTCTGGAGCTGTTACTTGGGCGAGATCCGCCCCTGTGGGCTTTGTGAATCCTGCCGAAGGCTCGCCCGTGCGCTCTCGTTCCGCCAAGGAGGCAGTCAATGATCCGAAAGTCTGAATTGAAGCTCGATCAAGAGGGTGAGGGTGCTCCCCGGTTCCGGACGATGCTCTCCGCGGAGCCTAGGGCTTACTTTGGGCCAGAGCTTCGTCCTCATTTCCTTCTGACAGAACTCGGACTGCGAGGCTCGGCTTTGGGGGCATTCATCGGGCCTTGCCGGGTCGAGACCGAGCATCTGGTGGATTGGGAGGACCGGTTGGCGCACGATCGGATCGAAGCGGCTTCGATGGTGCACTTTCTCGGAGAATTTTTCGGTGAAACCCTGGCTCAAGGGGTGCTTCGTCAGAGGCTGTTCATGGCGACCCTGGGGCAATCCATCCAGGAGCGGCTGAAGGGGTCCTCGGCAAACGCGGATTTCGTCACTCGGCAGGGCGATGACCTGTTTGTTCGGGGACGCAAGCTTTCGGTCTCCATCGTGACCGCTTCTCCGGTCTCCCTGCTGATGCACGCGGGTATCAACGTCGATCCCTTAGGTGCCCCGGTTCCCGCCATTGGCCTGGATGAACTCGGCATCGAGCCGAAGGAATGGGCCGCCGACGTGTTGCTGCGATTCGCTCGCGAGTGGGACTCCATCGAGTGGGCTTGCGCCAAAGTACGCCCGGTGGTCTAAAGGATCTATCATGATCCTTTCGGTCCCGGACTACATCCAGTCGCTCGTTCCCTACGTTGCAGGCAAGCCCATCGAGGAGACCCAGCGCGAGTACAAGCTCAAACGGGTGATCAAGCTGGCTTCCAACGAGAATCCGCTGGGTCCTAGTCCTAAGGCGCTTCAAGCGATCCGGGCAGCCCTCCCGGATCTTCATCGCTATCCCGACGCTTCGGCATTCCACCTCAAGAGAGCGCTCTCCCAGCGCCTCGGAGTCGAGACCCGGCAATTGGCGTGCGGTAACGGGTCGGACGAAATCATCGATCTCCTGGTGAGAACTTATTGCCTTCCTGGCGATCGAATCGTGACTCAAAAAGCGGCTTTCCAGGCTTATGGCTTGTCGGCTCAGGTTCATGGCGTGAAGACCCTCTCTGCCCCAGTGGACGACCAGTATCGGATCGAGCTGCCTGCCGCACTCCGGATGATCCGCGAAGACAAGCGCGTGAAGATGTTCTTTTTGGCCAATCCCAACAACCCCACCGGCGCTTACGTCAAGGATACCGACCTGAGGAGATTCCTTCGCGAATTGCGCAAAATCCGAGATGGTTCGGTTTTAGCGGTGTTCGATTACGCCTATTGGGAGTTCGTGACGGCCGATGACCTCTCGGACCCGATGGAGTTGCTCGGTAGTTTTCCAAATGTGGTCATCTTGCGTACGTTCTCCAAAATCTATGGACTGGCGGGCACGCGAGTCGGATACGGGATCGGCTCACCCGAGGTCATCGGGTCGATTGAAAAAGTTCGGAAACCCTTCAACCTCAACGCCCTGGGGATGGTCGCCGCTCAAGCGGCGCTGGCCGACGCTGCATTCGTGAAGCGGACCTTGAAGCTGAACGCTGCCGGCATGAAGTTCTGGCAGGCCGGTTTGATGGATATAGGCATCCCCTACATCCCCAGTCAGGGTAACTTCTTGCTCATCGATACTCAAAGCGGTCTGGGAAAGTCCGGAGCTGAAGTGTATTCTGACTGCTTGAAGCGGGGTGTGATTTTCCGGCCGGTCACCAACTACGGGTTGCATCATGCGCTCAGAGTCAGCGTCGGTACTCCGGAGGAGAACCGGTTGGGCCTCCAAGCGCTTCGCGCAGAGTTGCCAGTCCAGCTCGAAGCGGGGCGAAAGCCATCGGCGAAGTCTCAGGTCCGTGGAAAGTTGAAAGAAGAAAAAAAGTGAGGTCGAGTCCTTGAAAGAAGCCATGGAAATCCCGAAGCGCGGCTGTGTCGTCGCCATCGACGGTCCGGCGGGAACCGGCAAGAGTTCCGTCACTCGCCGACTTGCCGACCATTTGGGTTTTACCCATATCGATACCGGTGCGCTTTATCGGGCTGTCGCTTATCTTTTGTTACAGAAGGGCGGGCTCCCCGACGAACGGACCAAGGCTGAAGACCGGGCGGTAAAACTCGCTCGGGGGGTTCGCCTCGAGTTCAAGCGCCAACCCCGCAAGAATCCAGCGAATCGGATCTATGCGGACTCCAAGGATGTGACGGATAAGATCCGTACGCCGGAAGTCAGCATGACTGCTTCACAGATTTCCGCTTTTCCGGGAGTGAGGGCCGCCCTTCTCGGACTCCAACGCGAGATGGGGTGCACTGGGCGCACGATCCTCGAGGGCCGTGACATCGGAACGGTGGTCTTTCCCGATGCCGACGTGAAGTTCTTCCTGAACGCGACCGTCGAGGAAAGGGCCAAGCGGCGCCTGACGGAGCTTGAAGCGATGGGCTCGGACGCACCCTCCTTCGAAGAAGTGAAGGATCAGATCACTGCCAGGGACAAGGCCGATATGACTCGCGCGACCGCACCGCTCCGCAAGGCGCCGGACGCGATCGAAGTGGATACGAGCAACATGACCCTGGATGAAGTGGTGGCCAGTATGGGAGCGTTGATCGGTCTCCGACTGGGAGTTCGGAAGCTGGCCCGTCCGCGGAGCAAGTCTTGAGCTCAAAGGATCCCGAACGACTCCGAATCCTGGTGACGCGGCCGGATCGGGTCGGGGACGTGATCCTTTCCACTCCGGTTTTCGAAGTGCTCAAAAGGCATTATCCCAGCTCGCGGATTACCGCCTTGGTGCAGAAAGCGGTCGCACCATTGATCGAAGGGCTGCCTTCGGTGGATGAAGTCATGATTTTCGATCCTGCCGGCAAGCACGCCGGAATGAGCGGGCTGTTCGAATTGATCACCGAGTTCCGCGAGCGCGACTTTCGCATCGGTGTCGCGCTTCAGAGTCAGTGGAAAATCGCAGCCGCGATGTTTTCAGCGGGCGTGCGGTATCGCGTCGGCCCGTTGAGCAAACTGCACTCCTACTTGTTCTACAATCGCGGCGTACGGCAACGGCGCTCCGAAGTCGAGATGCACGAAGCCGACTACAATCTGCAGCTGCTTCGGAGATTGGGTGTCCGGGCTGCGACCCGAAGTGTTCCGACGCGGGTGCATCTGGCTGACACTGCCCGAAATCAGGCCTCTCATTGGCTCGCGAGCCAAGGTTGGAAGGCTGAGGAAGGTCGTTCCTTGATCGCCGTCCACCCAGGAATGGGGGGCTCGGCCCTGAATTGGCCGGAGTCCCATTACCTCGAGCTGATCCGAGGGCTTCTTCGTGAAGGTCACGGGGTACTGATCACGGGAGGTCCGAGCGAAGGGGAGCTCCTCAGCCGAATTCGACGAGAAATCGCCCAGCCCTCATCGATCGAGCCAGGGCCTCCGCAACGCGCCTACTTCTATGGAGGTCCCGGGGTCGGCTCGATTGATCTCTTGGCCGGCGTGCTCAGCCTTGCGGATGTAGTGGTGGCTCCCAGTACCGGACCTCTGCATCTGGCCGTGGCGCTCGGGAAACCGGTAGTCTCGTTTTTCCCTCCGATCCGAGTACAAAGCGCGATTCGCTGGGGTCCGTACCAGCCCGATGAGACGCGAGCGAGCATTCTGGTTCCGGAAGTCTATTGCGGCCAGGATTTTCGCTGCCGCGGTCCAGTCTGCAACTCCTATCCCTGCATGAAGGGCCTTGGGGTGACCCAAGCGCTGGAGCAGGTTCACCTGCAATTGGCTTCTTCAAAAGTCCGTCCATCGGAGCCCTCTCCATGACCCTCAAGAAACTGAAGGCCCAGACCCTGATACCCGCCCGTTGGGATCGCCTCCGATTGAAAAACCTTCTTCAGCGGTTCGCTGGACGTCGGATTCTCGTGATCGGGGATGTCGGTGTGGATCGTTATACGATCGGAGTGGTGGAACGGATTTCTCCTGAAGCCCCGGTTCCAGTTCTCCGGGTCGAGGAGGAAAAGCTCAAACTGGGTTTGGCCGCCAACGTTGCGGACAACGTGCAGGCTTTAGGTGGACACCCGCTCTTGATCGGCGCAGTGGGGGAGGATCGGGCCGCCGATGATTTTCGACGACTCTTGAAGGCGTCCGGGATTCCACACGGGCACTTGATCTCGGATCCGACGCGACGGACCGTGCTCAAGGAGCGCATCGTGACTGAGAGGCAGCAGTTGCTGCGGGTCGATTATGAGAGCCTCCACTCGATCGACTCCGAAGTCTCGGGCAGGCTCGAAAAGCGGATCGTGGCGCTGATGGGCAAATGCGATGCCGTCGTGATTGCCGACTACGTCAAAGGATTGCTTTCCAAAAAAGTATTTCAGCGGATCTTCGCGGAGGAAAAACGCCGCGGGGTTCCCGTGATCGTCGATGCGAAGCGTACGGATTTCGCCTTTTACCGCGGCGCCAATCTCCTCAAGCCCAACTTGAAGGAGGCCGAGACGCTTTCTGGCCTTCGCATCGTCGACGAGGCGACCCTGCTCGAAGCAGGCTCTCGGATCCTCGAGCGCTCGGGAGCGAAAGCGCTCATCATCACCCGAGGCAAAGAAGGGATGGCGATCTTCCGGGCCGGAGTTCGCGAAGTCCAATTGATCCCGACCTACACCCGGGAAGTTTATGATGTCTCGGGAGCAGGGGATACAGTCATCACGGTACTCGCTTTGGCGCTTTCGGTGGGAGCGACTCTCGAGGAGGCGGCGACCCTGGGCAACTTGGCCGCCGGAGTCGAAGTCGGAAAGCGCGGAACCGCAACGGTGACGCAAGATGAAGTCCGCACGGCGATGGATTTCTGGGGCGCACGGGCTTGAGCGAGCCCGATCGACTGGCCTGGAAACGGCTGGATCGCCGCCGTTCCGCTTCGTTGATTTCTCTCTTCGTGCTGACCCCTGCGGGGGTCGCGGCGGGATTCGTTTTGGGTCAATGCGGTCGTCTGGAACTGGCATGGCTGGGCTTGGCCTGTGTAGGCCTCGGCTTGGCGATAACGATCTACTGCTCCTGGTTGCTGCGTATAGCGCCTTGCCCGAGATGCGGGAAACCCTTTGTCGGCAATCAAAATAGAGCCTGGGACGTGGGTAGGACGGCTGTTCCGCGCCATTGTTCGTCATGTGGACTGATTCGGAATGCGAGCGAATCGGGCTGAAGTGAGTCCCTTCAATCGGTTTGACGGGGGAACTTCCGCGCGCGCCTCTGTTGAACCCACTCGCGGCTGCCCTCATCTGAGCCGGTCAGGGGCACTTCCTCCCCGTGACTCAAGAGGTCCCAGTCTTCGATCACGACCCGGGTGAAGGCCGTTTCGTCGATGGTCTTGCAGATCGCTTGGACGAACTCCTGGGCCGACCTTGTCTTCCAGTTTTCCGGAATCACGGCCGCGAAACCCAGGACGCACTTTTCAGGATCCTCGAAATCGGTGATTTCCAAGGCGGAGAGATTGAATTTCTTGCGCAGGGAGACGCAGAGCTCCTCGAGCTCCCTTTTTTTCCTCGAAACGCTGTCGTTACCGAAGAAATCCAGGACGATTCTTCCGACTCCGATCCACATCGTTCAGACGATCGGCGTGAGCCAGCCTTGGGCGTAGTCGGGCTTGTGCTCCCCGCGCACGATGGACTGGTAGGTTTTCTGGAGTTCGCTCGTGATCGGGCCCGGTTTACCGGTGCCGATCAAGCGATCGTCGATCGACTGGATCGGGGTGATCTCGGCAGCTGTGCCGGTGAGAAAAACTTCGTCCGCACAGTAGATCTCATCGCGAGTGAACCGGGACTCGGCGATTGAAACGCCTTTGTGCGTCAAGTAGTCGACGACCGTCTGGCGCGTGATGCCTTGGAGGATCGAGTTCAGAGCGGTGGTCTTCACTTTGCCGTTCTTGATCATGAACAGATTTTCGCCGCTGCCTTCGGTCAAGTAACCTTCGGGGTCGAGGAGCAAGGCCTCGTCGTAGCCGGCTGCCAGGGCTTCGCGTTTCGAAAGCACACTGTTGACGTATTGGCCCGTGATCTTGCCTTTGGTCATGGAGGAATTAACGTGCGGGCGCACGTAGCTCGAGATTTTGAGGCGAGCGCCTTCGTTGACGCCTTTGGCGCCGAGGTAGCTGCCCCATTCCCAGACTAGGATCGCGGTATCGATCGGCGGGACTGTGCCCGGATTCACGCCGAGCGGTCCATCGGAGACGAACGAGATCGGACGCACATAACACTCGTTGAATGAGTTGGCTTTGCAAGTGGCGACGACGGCTTCGGTCAACTGGTCGACGGAGTAGGTCGTCGGAAAACCCAGGATCTTGAGGCTCTCGTTCAACCGTTGCATGTGATCGCGAAGGCGGAAAACCGCTCCTCCGCCGCTTTTCTGCGCGTACGCACGGATGCCTTCGAAGACCCCCGTCCCATAATGCAGTCCGTGGGTGAAAAGGCTGATTTTAGCCTCCTCGACGGTGAGGATCTTGCCGTTGTACCAGACGTGGGTTCCGCGTTTCGACATTACTTGGTCTCCAGGGTGTGGGGAGGAGCCATTCTCCGCGAAGCCATCAACTTGATGATCTCGGAAGCCGTTTCCTCCAAAGCCTTTCCGGTCACGTTGAAGACCGGCCATCGGCGGTTCTTTCGAAAAATTTCGTTCACCGACTCGATCTCTTCGTTCACTTTGTCAGGGTCGGCATAGTCGCCACCTTTGTCCTGCCCCAGTCGCTCAAGCCGTGCCCGACGGATGGTTGCCAGGGTCTCCGGGTCGATCGTGAGGCCGATGACCCGTCTCTGGTCGATGGCGAACACTTCCTTCGGGATCGTGAATCCATGGATGAGGGGGATGTTGGCTACGCGCCAGCCTTGATGTGAAAGGTACATCGACAAAGGTGTTTTCGAAGTGCGCGAGATCCCGAGGATCACGACGTCGGCTTTGTCCAAGCCAGTCAAGTCACGACCGTCGTCGTGGGCGATGGTGTACTCCATGGCGTCGATTCGGGCGAAATAGCGGGCGTCCACTTGGTGGAAAAGGCCTGCGATAGAACGGGGCTCGTGACCGAAGTAGGTGGCAAGGCCGACGAGAAGGGGGCCGAGCAGATCGACGCAGGCGATGTTGTGGATCCGGGCCTGATTGGCCAGGAAGAGTCGAAGCTGAGGTGAGACGATGGTGTAGACGAGTAGATCCTTGCGGACGGCGGCATCCTCGCAAATCGCCGTGATCTGGGCTTCGTTGCGGACGTTTTTATAGCGCGTGAAGAATACGTCGTGATCGCTGAACTGGACCATCGCGGCCTTCGTCATCTGGGCCGCGGTCTCGCCGGTTCCGTCTGAAACGACGATGATCCGACGACCGGTGTTGGAGGAGGGGGGTGAGAGTGTCTTCGCCATGATCGATGACCCTTTGACGCGCTTAAACCCCAAACTCTACTTCGTTGGGAACCCGTTTGCCACCCAAAATCCCCAGGACACCCGTGGTGACCAGGCGGGCCATCGCAGCGCGGGTCTCGGCAGTTGCGCTGCCCAGATGCGGCAGGAGAACGACTTGGGGAAGTTTGCGGAGTGCGAGCGGTATCCGTGGCTCACGTTCATAGACGTCGAGCCCGGCGGAGAAAATCTTGCGGCTGCGAAGCGCTTGAATCAAGGCCTTTTCGTCGATGACGGGGCCGCGGGTGGTATTGATCACGATTGCATCCTCCGGAAGCGCGGAGATCCGGGTGCGGTTCAGCCAGTGGTGGGTCTCTGCCGTGAGGGGTAAATGAAGCGAGAGGACTTGGGCCCTGGCCAGCTTCATCAACACTTGGCGGGCAGTGTCCTTGCGGGTGATGTATTCCAGCTTCAGTCCCAGTGCTTGCATCAAGCGGCCTGCTTCGCTTCCGATCCGCCCTCGTCCCACGATCAAGGCATGCCTGCCTCGGAGATCTTGGCCGAGAAGCTGATCGGGTGCCCACCCCTTCCACTTGCCGCCACGACACATCCGATCGCCTTCCGGGATGCGCCGGGCCGCCGCGAAAAGGAGCGCAATCGTAAGTTCCGCTGTCGCACGCGTGAGGACACCCGGAGTGTTGACGACTCGGATGCCTCGTGTACGACAGGCGTTCAAGTCGATGTTGTTCACACCGACTGCGAAGTTGCCTAGCGCACGCAGCCGGGGCGCGTGACGAAGCAGGGACTCATCGACTGAATCCGAAAGCAGCGTGATCAGGGCATCCGCAGTTTTAAGCTCACCCATCAAGCGAGTCCGAGAGGTCGCCACCACGACTTCGCACCGGGGCCCCAGCACTTGCCGCACTACTTCGGGATGCACCGGATCGGTCAGGACGATCTTGGGACGGGTCATGGGGATCCTTTCGAGCAGAGGGTCAATGCACGTTGAAGGAGAAGTGCGCGATCCCTTTCCAGTTCGAAGCTCTCGCCGACTGGAGACTCGGTCGCCCGGAGTGCAGTCAATGTCGACCGGAACCAAGTCCGCTGTCGTTTGACGAGCTGGCGGGTGCCCAACTCGATT
Organism: Bacteriovoracaceae bacterium; assembly: GCA_043759365.1. Classification (GTDB taxonomy): domain Bacteria; phylum Bdellovibrionota; class UBA1018; order UBA1018; family UBA1018; genus JAYVNB01. The sequence goes on from JAYVNB010000307.1 coordinate 8,717, forward strand.
TCTGATTGAAGGCCTGCGATCCCAGGGGCGATTTTCCTGCCGGACGGAAGGATCCCTTCGAGATGGGCCCTCGTCTCGGCATATCCCACCGCTCCGAGGGAGCGGGCCAGCGGATGAACCGCGCGAAGTCTTTCGACTTCCTCAACCAGTCCCTGCTCGAGCATCTGGAAGACCCGGAGTCGGATCCGCTCCTCCAGTTCCTGGGTTTTCCGATCGATCACGAACAATTGGAACTCCGGATCCGGGAGCTGGGGGCGTTCGGCTTCCAGTTCGGTAGGAGAGCGTCCCGTCAGTTCAATGAGTTCGAGCGCACGGACCAGTCGGTAACGATCCGTCGCTCCGATCCTCCTCGCGGATTCGGGATCGCGAACCTCGAGGCGCTCCCAAAGAGTGGTGAGTGATTCTTTTTCGAGCCGAGCGCGGATCCCGGGGTGAGCGGGAGGCGCATCCCAAAGCCCATAGAGGAGTGCTTTGAGGTAGAAACCCGTCCCACCGACGATGAGCGGTTTCTTGCCTCTACTTCGGATATCCACAAGCGCTCGGCGGGCTGCGCGGACGAATTCGCCGGCAGTAAACGTTTCCTCAGGGTTGCGGATGTCCACCAAGTGGTGGGGAACCTCCCTGAGTTCTTCGGAAGTTGGCTTGGCGGTTCCGATGTCCATGCCCCGGTAAACGAGCATGCTGTCGGCATTGACGATCTCGATCTGTCCTGGAAGGGCGCGCGCCACCTCAAGCGCGATCGCGGTTTTTCCCGTCGCGGTCGGTCCAGTCAGGATCAACGTCACCCTTCAGACCCTTCTCTGGAACCACTCTTCGAATCGGGCGCGGGGCACCCGAACGAAAGTGGGTCGGCCGTGCGGACAATTCCAGGGGTGCGCGCATTCAAAGAGATCCGATGCGAGCGCCTGAACCTCTTCGGGCTCCAGTCGATCGCCGGCGCGCACCGCGGAATGGCAGGCCTCGGAGGCGAGCTTTTCGAAGAGCGATTCGTCGAGGAGGGGATGGTCGTTGTTCGAATCTTCGGCCAGTAGTCTCTCGACGAGGTTCTTCAGTCGAGTCCTCAGATCCGAGGCTCCCCATTCCGCCGGGATGGCCCGGAACAAGACCGAGCTCTCACCGAAAATCTCGGCTTCGAACCCCATTTGCGCGAGCCAAGTCAATCGTGTTTCGACACGCGCCCGCAGCTCAGTAGGAAAGTTGATCGACTCGCCGGCAAGCAGTGATTGAGAAGCGACGGTCTCACGGGCCAGTACTTGATTTTTAAGCTTCTCGTAGCGAATTCGTTCATGGGCGGCGTGCTGATCGATGAGTCCGAGCTCAGATCCCAAGTCATAGAGAAGGTAAGTGTTGAAGAGGGTCCCTGCATAGGTTCCGCCCGCCACCGGAGAGAGGGAATTCCACGCTGAAGGGGGAGCGGCTTCGCTCGGGTGTGGAGTCATTTCAATGTTTTGGAACCCGCTTTCACGGGCTGTCCAAGGTATACCTTGGCGCGAAAAGAGACTGCCACTCGTGGAAAGGGCGGGCGCGAGGTCCACATCCTTTTCGTGGGAAAGGGCATTGAGCCCGCTGGGGGTGCTCGCGAATCCCAAAGGAGTTCTGGCTAGCTCGCGATGGGTTCCTGGCGCGAATCCTGGCGCCCCCTTGGCGGCGATCAGGGCTTCGAGCGCTTGCCCGACCGCGCGGAAGGCCCGCCCGCTATCGAGAAAGCGAATCTCGGATTTGGTGGGATGCACGTTCACGTCGATTTGCGACGGATCGACTTCAATGAACAGCGCCACCGCGGGATACTGGCCGGGAAGCAGCGTCTGGCGGAAGGGCGAGAGGATCGCTTGTTGAAGCATCCGGTCCTTCACGGCGCGGTGATTGACGACTTGGACCAGTTTGCGGGCCTGCGCAGTGCTGAGACCTTGAAGCCAATGAACCCGGACTCGGATTCCTTCGCGCTCGGAGGTGGCAGTCTCGACTGGGAAGTCCTCGCCGTCGGCAAGGACCGCTCGCACTCGTTCCACTTCGGTTTGCGGACGAAGTTGCAATACCGTGCGGTCCTCGCTCATCAGGCGGAACCCGACGTGCGGGTGGGTCAGCGCCAAGCGCTCGAGCCAATCCCTGACTTGGCTCACTTCCGAGGCCTGGGACTTGAGGAACTTCAGTCGGGCGGGGATCTGGGCGAACAGGCCCTGCGCGCGGATCCGGGTTCCATGAGCAGACCCGAGGAAATGCCCGAAAGTCACAGCTTCGATCGTATCTTCGGTCGCTCCCGGTTGTCCGACCTTGAGCTCGTGTGCGTCCTCCCGTCCTTGGGCGCGCGAAATGATACTGAGGTCAGCGACCGCTCCGATGCTGGGGAGGGCTTCGCCCCGAAACCCCAGGGTCGAGATCCGGTCCAGGTCATCGAGCCCGGTCAACTTGCTCGTGGCATGGCGTCGGGCGCAAAGCGAAAGGTCCTCGCGATCCATGCCCCGGCCATTGTCGACGATCTCGATCAGGGCCTTGCCCCCTGCGGACAGCATCACTGCGACCTCGGTCGCTCCAGCGTCGAGTGAGTTCTCAACGAGCTCCTTGACCACGGATGAAGGGCGCTCGACGACTTCGCCTGCAGCGATCCGCTCGGCGACTCCCGGGGGGAGAACACGGATGCGGGTGGGCGAGGCATGGGGGAGTTCGGAATTCATCGGAGCGCAGGTGACCATGGGCGCTCGACCCCTGTCAAATCAAACCAATTCAGGTCCATCCAAGGCTGGCAGCCAAATCACGAAACGGGTCCGCTCAGAGATTTCGTCCAAGTAAAAGCGGCCACCGTGAGCTTCGATGATCCCTTGGCTGATCGAAAGCCCTAGTCCGGTGCCCTGGCCCACCGCTTTTGTCGTGAAGAACGGTTGCATGACCTTCGGTCTCAGCTCCTGAGGGATTCCAGGTCCCGAGTCGGTCATGGAGAACTCGACTCCCGTGAGGAGTCTCTCCACGCTCAAGCGAACCCACTTCTCTTTCTGTTCGGCGCCGGAGCCGGAGACGGCATCGAACGCGTTATTGAGCAGGTTTAGGAGTACCTGGCAGATCTGCACGGACCGGCAGCGGACTAAGATCGGTACGATGATCGGCGGATCCTGGAAAATCCGGATCGAATGGTTCCTCAGGCGCTCGCCGCAGAAGGAAAGGGTTTCCCGGATGAGCCCGTGAGCATCGACTTGGACGAGAGGATCTCGTTCGGATTCGCGGGCGAAGCTTCGAAGGCCTTGGATGATGACAGCGATCCGGTCCACAGTCGAGTCGATGACCTGAAAGCTCCGCTTCAGAAACTCCGGCGTGTCTTGCCCGATTTCGAGGAGGTTAAGGGTCTGTTGGGCCTTACCCTTGATGATGGCCAAAGGGCTATTGACTTCATGAGCCAGACCACCGGCCATTTCACCGAGCGAGGCCATCTTGCTCGATTGGATCAGTTCCTGCTGCCTCTGCAAGAGTTCCAAGTGGGAGTTCCGAAGCTCGCCCAAGGCTTTTTCCGCGACCGCCTTGGCGTCGGCCAAAGCCCATTCCACCCGCTTTTGTTCCGTGATGTCCCGGCCGATCCCGAGGATCCCGTAGACTTCGCCACTCGGGTTCCTCATGGGGAGCTTACTGGTGAGCATGACCCTCTTCGATTCGTCAGGTCCGGTGTGGGTCTCCTCGATGTTCAGCTCGGGGACACCCTCAGTCATGATCTTATGGTCGCAATGTCGGTAATGTTTCGCTTCTTCGGGCGTCGAAAGAAAATCCAAGTCGGTCTTGCCGATCACGTCTGCCGGCTTGGACTTGCCGCAAAGCTGGGCGAAATTATCGTTGCACCCGAGATAGACGCTGTTCAGGTCCTTCCAGAAGATGGCGTAAGGAATGGTGTTGATGACGAATTCGAGAACAGATGCTTCGTTCGAAGGTCCGCCGGTCCGATTCGGATCGCATGGAGTCTGTTCCAAGTTGCTATTTGCGACCCGATACAAGGTACATCAGGCTCCCACCCGCGGCATGGTAGGTCCCATCTTCGATCGTTTCCGACATTTCCTTCATCTGCTCGCGCGCGAGCGTCCAAAGTGCATCGAACTCGATTTCAGAGCCCTCTCCAGCTAAAAAATAACGGAGCGTCTCTTCACGATCCCAGGCCCAAAAATCCCTTTCCGCCCAAGCCTTCGTTTGTCGAACGTTGACCTGTTGTTCGGGACTGGAATAGGGAGGGAAATAGGGGGCCGCCTTGTCGGAGAGGTGAACTCGAACATCCCGTGCACCCAGCTCCGACAAGTATCCTGGGATCAGGTCTCCGACCGAGTTGAATCCAAGGCCCAAATTCCGTTTACCCGTCTGGCAAGTTAGGTCCAGACGAAGCACCGCGAGGACCTCTTCGATCGAGGCTTGGGGGCTCAGGCTGCTGAAGGTGGCCCGGCTGGCAAAACTATTGGGTTCGACGGCGAGGAGCAGGCCGCCGGGCTTCAGTACCCGAAGCATCTCGCGAAGGGCTGCAGTCGGATCAGCGAGATGGATGAGCACTGTTTGGCAACTCACTAAATCGAAGCTCCCGTCGGCGAAGGGGAGCTCCTGGGCGTCACCGAGCTGGTAACGAAACCGGGATGTGAGTCCTTCTTGCAGAGCTTTTTCACTCGCTTGGGACAACCAAGACGCTTCGCGGTCCACTCCCACGCAGTGGGCTTCGGCCGGCAGGACCGAGGCCAGGATTCGACCCCAGTGGCCAACGCCGCAGCCCACATCGAGCACGTCGGTGATCCGATCGAACTCCAGTCTCCGAGCCATGAGCTGCAAAAAGTCGGGGTTCCACCAAAAGTCGCGGTACTCCCCAAAGTATTCGGCGGAGTGGGGAAGTTTCTGCGGGTCAGAGGGTTGGCTCAAGGAATTCACTCGGGTTGTGGGCTGGGTGGATTCGGCGATCTCATTTCAGGAAGTATTCGGCAAGTCCCATCCTTTTCACACTGAGCAAGAACTAGTCATCGGCCCACGGATTCGGATGTGTCCCAATCCACGCAGGTTTTGATATTCAAAAGGATTTCGAATGATGCAAGGCGGCATGTTGAGTGCATTTCTCTGTGGAAACCAAGTTCAACGAAAGGCTCCTCTCCATGACGACTTCCTTCCTCAGCACTGCTGCTCTCGTCAAAGTTTTCGGAATTCTACTTTCGGCTTCGAGTGCGACTTCCGCATTCGCAGAGGGGCCCAATGCTCTCTATCAGGCGAACGTCACGCAAAAGGCAACCCGCGTGGGCTCCGTGAGCCAAGTCGCTATCGTAAACCCTGGCAATCTGAATAATGTGGACTACCAGTTCACCACGGCGGCAGAGATCTCCTCCGGGGGCGGCACGAATCGAATTGCGTTCGATTACAACACTCTTTTGAATTCCGGAAACATCTTCGATCCTGTTTACAATCAAAAGCTCAACGAGAACCGTGCCGCCGCATTTCAGGAATTCATGACTCGCGATCATTCGGGCAATTTCAATGTGATCCTGGGAATCACGAGATCGAGGAAATTCGGCATTGGTTACATTTCCGCGAGTCTCGCTTCCGAGACCAAGGTCTACGACAAAGCCGCAAATCGCCTGATGAGCTTGGCTCAGTTCACTGATGCCGTCTCCAATCAGAAGATCAAGGCCATGGGAACCTCTTCGAAACTTGCCTCAGATCGGCTAGTCAAGAAGTCTCCTTCAAGCGGGCAAAGCCTTGTCTCCGGCAATGACGGCAGCTCGAGCGACGCTTCAAATTGAGTTCGCTGGGCTGCTCAGGGACGAGAGCAGTCTCAAGTGGCCGCAACGACCTTGTTCCGGCCACTCTGCTTGGCCGCATAAAGCGCCTTGTCAGCCATCTTCATCAAAGTTTGGGCCGATTCGATGGTGGTGTTGAGCTCTGCCACTCCCATGCTGGTCGTGACCGGTATGCGTTTGCCTTCGTAATCGAAATTGAAGGCTTCGATTGCAGCGCGGATCTTCTCGGCGATCTCGGTGGCGACCTTACCGTTGGCGTTCGGGAGGAGCAGGACGAACTCCTCGCCGCCGTAGCGGGCGAAGATATCCTTGGGCCGCAGGTAGTTTCCTCGGATCAGGTTGCAAAACTCTTTCAAGACGAAGTCTCCAGCGTCGTGACCGTGGGTGTCGTTCACTTTCTTGAAGTGGTCGAGATCGAAGAAGAGGATCGAGAATTCCGTGTGAAGTGCCTTGGCCCGCTTGAACTCGGCCTCGAGCGCCTCCAAGAGGTAGCCTTTGTTATAGATTTTGGTGAGCGCGTCGGTGTGCGCGGCTGAGCCCAGGGCACCGTAAAAAAGGATTTCGATTTCGCCTGCTGGCAGAAATTTAAAGATCGAGTTCCCGAGCTTGATCATGTCCTCTTTGGCGAGTACCGAGCGCTGACCTTTTTCGAGTTTCTTATCGTTGATGTAGGTCCCATTCTGGGAACCGTTGTCTTCGATCGTCACTTTTCCGTCGTTCTTGAAAAGCTTGGCGTGTTTGCGCGAGATGCCTTGGTCGATGACGCTGATATCGGCGGTCGGATCGCGTCCGATCGACATTTCCTCTTGGGTGAGGAAGAAGCGGTGCCCTTGGGGCGTGCCGCGGATGATGATGAGGCAGGCTTCCTGTTCCTTGGCCTTCTGGATCTCCTTATTCAGGGTCTCCTGATCGCCACGTAGAACGGCTGTCTTTTCGCCAACATCGTCATCTGCTGGAGGACAACAAACCATATCAACTAAAAGAGTAAGTGGAACGTAAGGGAGCGTCAACGAGTTTAGGAAGCCCGCCCTTCAAACCACCCCGTTTCGAGGGTCAAAACTCGCGGGTGCCGTCGGAAGGTTCCCGGCGAAGGCGAGCTACAGGGGAATTCGTGTCGTCTTCGGCGGCGCGGGTGCGACTTTCCTGACTCAGGGAGTCCCGAATGTAGATCTTGGCTTCCTCGACTCCGGGTTGGTCGAACGGGTTGACGCCCCAGAGTGTGCCGGTAAAACCAGTCAGCACGGAGAATCCGAAATAGAGCGCACCGAGGCTCCGTTCGTCGAGTCGATCCAATTGAATGGTGAAATGGGGGCGACTGCGGCGAGTCAGGACGAGGGAAGTGGCGCGGTATTCGATCCGCATGAGCTCACCGAGCGAGTGGTTTTCGAGGATCCGGAAAGCGGGCAGTCGTGCGCTTTCGCTGCCGAGGAGGGGTTTGGGGATGGCCACCTCATCGCCCAGGTTGTCCACCGTGATGAAGCCGGTCACCTTGTCATCCGGACCATCGCGAAGCAGCTGAAGGATGCTGTGTTGGTCGGTCGCGCCCAGGGCGGCGATGGGAGTGAAGCCCTTGCCGTCCTTGCCCAAGCTTTCGGCCCACAGTTGAACGAACCAGTCTCCGATCAGCTGAAGCCGGGTCGAGTAGGGCATGCAGACGTGGATGGGCCGCTTCGCGAAGTGGCGAATCAGTTCGGCTCCGAGGGTGAAAAGTGGATTTTTCTCGACCGCGACTTTTTCTGTATGGTCGCGGATTTGAATGGCGCCTAGCAGGAATTCCGGAACGGAAAGTCCGGCGAGCGCCATCGGAAAGAGTCCGACCGGACTGAAGATGCTGAATCGGCCCCCAATTGAAGGTGCGATGTGGAGCATCGTCACTTCATGTTTGCGGGCCCAGATCCCCAGGTCGCCTTGGGTCGGATCGGTGATGGCGACGATGTGGGTTTTCCAGCGGGTTTCGCCGAGCCAGTGGAGCGCGAGCAGGAACTGTGAAAGGGTCTCGAAAGTGGTTCCGGATTTGGTGATGCAGGCGACGTAGGTCCTTGCGGGATCCAGGGATGCGATAGTCGCCTTCCATTCCATCGGATCCGTGTTCTGCATGACATGAAAACGGATCGGGGACTTGGCGCGCTCCTTGAGCGCGGTCAACACGCTGAGAGGGCCTAGGGCGCTGCCGCCGATGCCGAGCAGGAGGCAGTCTGTGAAGCCATGCGGCGAGTTCAGCACCTGCTGCGCCAGTGCTTGGCATTTAGAAGCTTCCGAGAGTGCTTCGTCGCTCGGAGCTTGGTAGAAACCCACTTCGTTCGCTTCGAAGCGCGCCTTCAGTTTTGTCCAGGCAGCCTGCCACGCGGCCTTATCCGGAACGCTCATGGCCTGGGCGTTGCCGATACCAGACCAGTCGAGAGTGATGGGAGATTGTCCGAGGCGGGCTGCAGTGATGCTCATTCTTTCTTTCCTTGGAGGAGGTTCCGTCCAATGATCATTCGCTGGATCTGATTCGTGCCTTCTACGATCTGCAGGACTTTCGCTTCCCGCATGTAGCGTTCAACCGGGAACTCCTGGGTATAGCCGGAGCCGCCCAGGATTTGAACCGCATCCGTGGTGACCCGCATCGCCATGTCGGTAGCGAAGAGTTTCGCCATCGAGGCTTCGGTGGAGTAGGGCAGTCCCTGATCCTTCAGCCAAGCCGCACGCTGCACGAGGAGGCGCGAAGCTTCAAGGCTCGTGGCCATATCCGCCAACAGAAACGAGATGCCTTGGAATTCACCGATGGGCTTTCCGAACGCTTCGCGTTCTCGGGCATGCCTGATCGCGATCTCGAGCGCCGAGCGGGCGATGCCGAGCGCAGTCGCTGCAATCGTGATCCGGCCCCCATCGAGAGCTGCCATCGCCACCTTGAATCCGCCTTCGCACCCGACCAGGTTGGCGGCGGGCAGTCGGAGGTCCTGGAACACGAGCTCCATGGTGTGGGAAGTGTGTAAGCCCATCTTGCGCTCGCGTTTCCCGAAGCCAAGACCCTTCATTCCTTTTTCAACAATAAAGGTAGAAACTCCGCTCGGTCCCGGGCCGCCGGTACGTGCCATCACGGCCATGATGTCGGCGGAATCGCCTTGGGTAGTCCAGAGTTTGGTGCCATTGAGGATGTAGTCGTCGCCATCGCGTCGCGCGGTGGTGCGGAGCGACCCGGCGTCCGATCCCGCGAACGCCTCGCTCAGGCTGAAGGCGCCGATCGCGCGCCCTTCGGCCAAGGGTGGGATGTATTTCTTCTTCTGTTCCTCGGTGCCGAACAGGCTCAGGATGATCTGCGGAAGCCCTGTCACCGCGACGCTGATCGCGTAGCCGGCGTTGACCGCGGCGAGTTCCTCGATCGCAGCGATGTACTCACCGTAGCCCAGTCCGGCGCCGCCGTACTCTTCGGGAACCGGGATTCCGGTAAGGCCGAGATCGCCGAGCTTGCGGATGATCTCGGGCCTGAAGGTCTCGTTGCGCTCATCCTCCTCGACGAGGGGAGCAAGTTCCTTCAGGGCGAATTTCCGAGTGAGGGCGCGGAGCTCGCGGGCGACTTCGTTCTCTTCGAAGTTCACTCCGGTGGCCGTCTCACGCATTGGCCACATCCCCGAGCATTTGCCGCGCGATGATCAGACGGAGGATCTCGTTGGTGCCGGCACCGATCTCGATGAGCTTGGCGTCGCGCATGTAGCGCTCCACCGGGAACTCCCTCGTGTAGCCGTAGCCGCCGAGGATCTGGATCGCGTCGAGCGCCACCTGGGTCGCCATCTGCGCGCTTTGGAGCTTTGCCTTGGCGGCCCACGCGCTCACCGAGAGTGCGTCGACGGTTCCCAGGTCCCAGGACTTCGCCGCATTGTACGTGAGCGCTCGGCAGGCCTCGTACCAGGCCGATGCTTCTGAAAGTCGCTCTTGGATCTGCTGGAACGCGCCGATCGGGCGACCGAACTGCTTGCGCTCCTTCGAGTACCGCGCGGCGACCTCGATGGAGGAGCGTGCGATCCCGAGGGAAATTCCCGAGATCGTGATGCGCTCGATGTCGAGATTCCGCATCATCGACTTGACACTCCCGCCTTCGGCGCCGATGCGGCGATCGGCCGGGATTCGGCAGTGGTCGAAGACCAACTCGCCCGTCGGCGACGCACGCATCCCCATTTTCTTGAACTTCTTGCCGACCGAAAATCCCGGGTCGCCTTTTTGAACCATGAAAGTAGAAAGGTCGCGCTTCGAGTCTCCGGTTTTGGCGTAGATGTAGAAGACCTCGCCGACCGGACCGTTGGTAATCCAGGTCTTGGTACCATTGAGTGTGTAGTGTTCGCCTTCGCGGACAGCTTTGGTTTTCATCCCGAGGGCGTCCGATCCGGCTTCCGGTTCGGACATTCCCATTCCGCCGATTTGCTCTCCGCTCAGCAGTTTCGGCAGGAACTGCCGCTTCTGCTCAGGGGAGGCATGAGTGCCGAGCTGGTTCACACAGAGGATCGCGTGCGCGAGGTAGGAGAGCGTAGTCGATGCATCGACTGCCGCCATTTCCTCCATCGCGATCGTCGCAGCGACTACTCCCATTTCGGTGCCGCCGTCCGCTTCCTTGACGGTGAGGCCGAGAAGTCCCAGCTGTCCCATCTTCAAAAAGGAGTCGCGGTTGAACCCTTCTTCCTCATCCAGCTTCTCGATGTGAGGCGCCAATTCTGCTTCAGCGAATTGGCGCACGGTGTCTTGGAGCATGCGATGTTCGTCGGAAAAAAACCACATAAAGGTGACTCCTTTAGTTGAACATGTCATACTTCACGCATGTCGGGGGACGAAACAAATTCTCATTCGATCCAGGTCTTAGTCCACTATTGGGAGCTTCGTCCCGCTGCGATGGCAGCAAAGCTCGACGCCTTGATTCGCCAAGGCGTGTCCCATTTGGCGAGTTTCGTTCCATGGCAAGCGGTCGAGTCGGATATTTCCCACACGCTGCCTCGATTCCTTCAAGCAGTCGCCGAACGAAAGCTGACTTTATCGCTCATCCTGACTCCCGAAGTGGGGGTTCACTATCCTAACTCGGGACTTCCCCGAGATCTTTTTTCCAAACCCGAGAACACCGCGCGAAACGTGGACGGCAATCCGGTGGCGGTCGCGCTTCCTCCAAACCTTTTCGCACTCCCGTCGCTGACTTCGCCGGAGTTCTTGAAGCGCTATCATAATTTCCTTTCGCGAATCGACACGCTGCTCGCGGACCTGAGCAAAACGCAGCCTTGGTTGCTCGAGGGAGTCACCGCGGTTTTGACGGGCAGCTACTGGAAGTACTATCGGAACCCGATGAGCCACGGTCGCGCTTTTTCGGGCTCGACTGGCGACTACTCCGGGGCGGCTTCAGTCGCGTTTCGTCAGCGGGTGGAGCAGCACTTCTCCAGCCGGGAGTTCCAGGACCCCACGCCCGCTTCCGCCAATCGCTGGAAGGCCCGTGGCCTGGAGGACGTGAACCGTCGATGGTTCTATCAACAGAGCGAAGACGTGTTTCGCTGGCGCTCTTCCCAGTTCCTTCGGCGTAAGGCTGCTTCACTGAAGGTTTCGCAAATCGAGCTCTACACTCCGGAGGCCGATCCGGCCGGGACCTATAGCAGCCTCCTCCAGGCGATGGCCGGGGGCCGCGGGGATTTCCGCAGGCTTTCGGATCTGGCCTCCGAGTACTCCACGCGCGGCACTTCGGTGGGTGACGATCGTGCGCCGTCCTACATGCACTGGACCAAGCTCGGTGCGTTTCGAAGCCTCTCCGATTCCGAAAAGCAATTTCTCATCCTCAAATCCCTCCTCCTGATGGGTGGCCAAGGAGGAGGCGTCTTCATTGACGAGGCCGAGTGGCTCTCTCTCTCCGCGGGTTTCCGGTCGCGCGCCGAGAACTTGGGGAGGATGGTTCGGCAGAAATCCCTCAGCCTCGGCACCTCCGCCTATTACTTGGCCCCGCACCTCTGGTCGGGGGCAGGGATCCTCTGGGACGAGCTGCAAACCCGATTGCCCGGCAACGCGCGTTGGATCAGCTCTCCTGTCCCCGCAGGCCATGATGAACATGCCAAACTCGTGATTGTGGATCCAGCCTGCGTGATGACCCGGGAAGTCGTCGAGCGTCTGGTCGGACTCGCTTCCCGTGGGAAAATCGTCGCACTTCCCCGTAGCACACTCTATACCGAGGGTGCTGGCCGCGAATTAGAAACCGCGTTCCGGTCCCGTAAAGCGATCGACATGAGTTTGGGAGTCTCCTACCGTCTCGAGCCGGTCGGGCATGGCAAAATTGTCCTGTTCGAACTTCCGGAGGGCCTTTCGACCCAAGGCGAGACGCTTTCGGCCTGGAAAACTTTCGTCGACTCCCTTTTCTCGCTCGCCGGACTCCATTCCAATTGTCGCGTCAGCGATGGTCGACTCCAGGTGGTTGCCCTCGACAAACCTGACGGTGAAAAGGGGATGTTTATCATGAATGGGACCCCTCACGCGGTGAATGCGGATCTCTTTTTTCCGCTCGACGTGACGGTCTCGGATCTCACTCTTTCAATCGCCGGACCGAAGCGGGAAACCATGACCATGGTGGGCTCGAAACCCGCCCAGTTCCAGGGCCCCACTAGTCCACGCGTCGAGCAACGGCCTGCAAGCCGTTTCGCGCTCGAAGTACCTCCCTTCGGGATCCTTCCGATCTCCGTGAGTGGCCTGGGCGAGGAAGGCGAAGAGCGGCGTGCCGCCCGTCTCACCGGGGACTTGATGCGCGTCCAGGCAGTCGATTCGGCCAAGAACGAGCTTCCGGGTTTTGATGTCCGCGGACCTGGAATGGACAGCGTATGGAACTGACTTTTGATTGGGTCACTTACTTGGAAATGTTCCATCGGCGGGCCCGTGCGCAGTCGCCCCAGGGCGCGATGCCTTCTGGACCCGTGCATGTCGTGGTCGAGGGCGACTCGGTCGTCGAAGCGTACGCCGAGAACGAGGATCTCGCCGATTGGCTCGGGGGTGACCTGCGCGACCTCCAGGCGGGATCCGCGAACCGCGAGGTCATCGCCTACGACCGACTCACGCTTCAGAACGCGATTGAGCGATCGATGGATCTTCCGCACTTTCACGGCCAACTCGGGATGCTCAAGAGAGACCTCAAGTCGCTGGGAAAAGAGAAGGAGAAGCCTTCGGATTCGGCTTCCCGCCTTCAGACACATTTCTTGGTCGAGGGCGTCCAAAGCGGCTGGAACAAGATCCTTCCTTCCTCCTACGGTCTGTTCATCCGCATCGAAGGAGCTTCACCGGGGCAGGAGAAGGACTTCATCCTGCTGATCCGTCGCGGTGAACTCGCTGGGTTTCATCGGCCTGACCTGAGCTTCCTGAACGGTGACCGTCGCCGGCAGCACGGGGACATCGTGAAATACCTTTCCGAAAAATACCTGCTGCCCGTGCAAGGGCTTTTCGTGCCTGCGCAAGATTGGAATTCCTGGATGGAGAGCGATTCTCCTTGGAAACAGTTGGCGGTCGCGGTGCGGGCGCACCGGGCGAAACTGGTTCCGTTCCGTTGGGGCACCGCCTTCATCATGGCGACCCGCGCTTTCGTCAACTTCTAGTAGGCCCCCATGAACGAGAGTCCGATCGATTCCAGGCCTGATCCGCGTGTCGTGGCCCGTGAAATCCTTCAAGAGCGGTTTCCCGCGGCACGGGTGATTTTCCTCGCCGGCTCGGTGATGCGTGGGGAGGGTACTCCTTATTCGGACCTCGATCTCGTCGTGGTTTATGACCAGATCGAGGCGGCCTGGCGCGAGTCTTTCATGCACCGGGGTTGGCCGATCGAGGCATTTGTCCACGATCCGGAGTCGCTCGAATACTTTTTTCAGGAATTGGATCGCAATTCAGGAGTCCCTGCTTTGCCAAGCATGGTTGCCGAAGGGGTTCCGATTCCGGCACGTAGCCCTTTTTCAGAGCGGCTTCAGGCGCGCGCCCGGGCTTGCCTTCAGGCCGGTCCCCCGCCCTGGAGCAGCGACGAGCTCGTGAAGAGCCGTTACGCGATCACCGATCTTTGTGAGGATCTTCGTTGTCCGCGGGAGGCTGACGAGCTCATGGCGACCGGGGCGCGACTTTATGAGTCCCTCGCGGAGTTTGCGTTTCGCTCGGAAGGCAAGTGGTCCGCACACGGAAAAAAGATCCCCTGGAGGATGGAGCGGGACGACCCTTCATTTCGTGCTCGTTTTCACCAAGCGTTCGATCGACTTTTCGCGGCTCGGGAGCCAGGACCCGTTTTAGAACTCGCACGCGAACTGTTGGCGAAGCGCGGGGGTTTCCTCTTTGATGGCGCCCGATCGGAAGCGCCGGCGGCTTGGAAAAAGGCGCTCAATGCTCCGGCGTCGTTCGAAGCGCCCCAACTTCGGACAAGTCGATTGCTCCTGCGCATGGCGGTGGGGGCGGACGTTCCCGAGATTCTCCGGTTTTTCAGGGACAACGCCGAGCGTTTCAAGCCCACAGAGCCTCCTTTGCCAATCGGGTTCCTGACGGACGGGTATTGGAAAGAGAATATCCCCGCCTTTGACCAGGAGTGGGAACAGCATCGCGCGCTTCGGCTCCTCATATTCCAGAACGACGGGCGACCTGAAGTCGTAGGGCGGATCAATTTTACCCAGATGGCTCGCGGTCCGTTTCAAGCGTGTTTCGCAGGCTACTCGATCTCCGAGGCTTTTGAAGGCCAGGGGATGATGACCGAAGCGCTTGGCGTCGCGATTCAGTACGTTTTCGACGAACTGAATTTTCACCGCATCATGGCCAATCACTTGCCTGAGAACCAGAAAAGCGCAGCAGTCCTCAAGCGACTCGGTTTCAAGACGGAGGGTCTGGCAAGCGATTACCTCTACCTCGACGACCGGTGGCGGGATCATGTCCTGACGGCGTTGATCAACCCGGCTTGGCTTCAGGCTTTTTGAATTGAATCCGAGGGGTTGAAGCCGTCGAGCCCAAGTGGGGCGACATCTTCCACAAAGATTGAAAAAGACCCTGCCGCACTGACCGGAAATTTGCTAAAAGCTGAGTCGAATGATCTATTTTCAATCCCTCACTCAAGCGGACCTGGCCGAGCTCATCCTTCCTCTGAGCAATAAGGCGCGCCATGGCACGGATGCCGCGGAGGTCGAAAAGAAGTCCCGTAAACAAGCCAAGTACCGGGCTCAGCAGATTTTCCACTGGGTTTACCAGCGCTATGTCGATGACTGGGATCAGATGTCTGACCTCTCGAAGGAGCTTCGAAACTGGCTCAAGGGCAATATCGAAGTTTACCGGCTGAAGGAGCATTTCAGTCGCCAGGCGCTCGACGGAACCCATAAGTTCCTCTGGGACTTGTCGGATCAAAAGACGATTGAAAGCGTGATCATCCCGTCGGCCCTCCAGGAAAAAGCCGGTAAGGGAGCATGGAGCGATGGTGTACTTGTCGAAGAGGACGACGAGGATGACCGAGAAGTCCCACACCTTCCGGTTCGTCCAGGTCCCAGCCGTTTCGCGGGTGCGCCGACCGAAGCCGCCGTGGACTCACGGAAATGGGGACGCCTCACCGCCTGCATCTCCAGCCAGGTCGGCTGCGCCATGGCTTGCAAGTTTTGCCTGACAGGCGTTCAAGGGCTAGATCGGAGTCTGCAGACCCACGAGATCGTAGCCCAAGTTCATGAGCTCCGGAGACTGGCCCCGATCACCAATATCGTGTTCATGGGCATGGGCGAGCCACTCCACAATCTCGACAACGTTTCAAAGGCTTGTCAGATCCTCCTCGATCAGGACGGTCTAAATTTCTCGAAGCGCAAGGTCACCGTTTCGACGAGTGGGCTGGTTCCCGCGATCGACGAGTTGGGCAAGCGCGTGGACGTTTCGCTCGCGATCTCACTCAATGGAACCACGGACGAGCAACGCTCGGCGATCATGCCGGTCAACAAAAAGTGGAATCTCGAGGCACTCATCGATGCGTGCAAGCGATACCCCCTTGGGCCGCACCGCCGAATCACTTTCGAATACGTGATGTTGAAGGATTTCAACGATACGCTCGAGGATGCCGCCCGCATCATCAAGTTGATCCGGGGAATCCCCTCTAAAGTGAATCTGATTCCCTTCAATGAGCATTCCGGCTCGATCTACAAACGCCCCACCGATGCTGTGGTCCGGACCTTCCAGGAGTACCTGCTTGACCGGGGATTAGTGGCTACGGTGCGGATTTCCCGGGGTCGCGACATTCTCGCGGCCTGTGGACAACTCCGAAGTGTTTTCGGCACTGCGAGAGGGACGGATCGTCATACGGATTGGAAGCCAGTCCCAGGCAGCGAAGCCATCGCTTTGACGGCGAATCCCTGAGGTTGAGCGATCCATTTCGCACCGGATGCTGAATGGATTGTCAGGCGCCGGAGACGGGTTCAGACTGAAGGGATGGGGCTCAATTCCGCGCCTGCCCAGTCGAGCGATGATCGAAACCGGAGCTGGTACATCTTCAAGGATGGCCAGACGTTGGGTCCGTATGGTCCCGAGTTCGTCCTCGATCAGCTGAAGCTGGGACGGGTGAGTTGGATCGACTACATCTGGACTCCTTCCCAAGACCTGGTCTGGCGCTTGATTTGCGAGGTCACTCTGTTCCGGTCGCATTTGCCGAAATCTCCCGCGACCGATATTCTCCGCAAGCTCTCGATCACCTCCCAGAAACCCGAGTCGACGGGTCTGAGTCGTCTGGGTGGCGAGGCGTCGGGTCCTTCAACGCCTCCTCCATTTACGGGTCCGACCGGACGCCCGAGCCTGTGGTTCCTGCAGCTGGAGGGCACGGAGTTCGGACCCATGACTGCCGACGAAGCCCGAGGAATCCAGAAGGGTGGCAAGCTCAAGGGCGTCCTGTTTGCTCGTCGCGAGGGCATGCAGAGCGCGCTGCCGATCGACAATTTCGTCGAGTTCGGAGGCGAGCCTCCCCAAAAATCGGATCGCCGTCAGTTCCACCGGATCAACATCAGTTCGACCACGCTGTTCACGGGTGCGCGCTGCCAGGATAAAGGCCTTCCGAAGTTTATGGGAGTCTGCTGCGATATCAGCCAGGGAGGGATGTTGATCAAGAGCGCGCTCACTCCGGGCAAGGTCGGGGACATCATCGGGGTTGAAGTTCAGTCATCCCCGACTTCGTTGCTGCCCTTCTTGCGCGCCGAGTGCGAAATTATGAGGCTGCTCGAAGAGCAGGAGGCCTTTGGCGTCCGGTTTCTCACCATGTCCGATGAGGATCGAAAGGCGCTCGACGCGTTTCTGCAGCAGGTTAAGAGAATTGAGGAAGAATGAGATTTGTCGCATGGTTCCTTTTCTTGGTTTGCTCAGGAGCCTGGGCTGGCGCGGGCAAGTCGAGTTCCTTTTACATCGATCGCCCTGTCCAGAACGGGCGGATGCCTGGGCAAGGCCTGGAATTGGTCTGCGTTCCTCAAGGCGCCAAGTCGCGGGTCTGTCGCATTTCCCGCACCGAACAGGGAGAGTCCGTGCTGTCGAAGGAGATCTCCCAGGCCGATGCCGACCGGCTACTGGCTTCATTTGTCGAACGGCTTCCATCGGGTGGAAAACCCGATTCATTTTCGGATCGTCCCACCGTTCAATGGTCCATTCAGGACGGCAAGATCGAACGACGGGGAAGTCTAGGGGGGAGCACTGGTTTAGAGAATGGACCCATGCCCTACGCGGCCGCACTCCTTTGGATGGAGTCTGAGCTCAACCGGAGGTTGGGGTCGTGAGAGCGGGCTTAGGTCTTGGGCTCCTCGTGTGGATCGCTTCGGGGGGAGGGGGCGGTTCTTCGGCCCTCGCCATCGGGTTCGAAGAGGTCCTGCAGGATCCTTCGGCCTCCTTAGGGCTTTTGATTCCAGCCGCGCCTTCTTGTTCTGTCCAGGGTCCGGATGCAGGAACGCCTTCACCGCTTTGCACAGACCCCGTTTCGACAGTTTGTCCTCGGACGACTTCCTTGAGCCCCCCTTCAATTTCTGAAGGTTCGGTCGACCCGAGTCGCTCGTCGAAAGCGGTGTGGCAGCGAGCCTATTCGGCTTCCCAGGTCGAGCTCGCAATCCCGGATCTCTCCCGATGGCTACTGACGGAAGTTCCTGAGTCTCGAAGCGAGTACGCCCGCACTGTTCAGGAAATGAATTCAATGCCGAGGGGAAACGCACTCGCAGTGGCTGCTCGTGCGCGGTTCGCAGAGGCATCCCAGCGATACCGGACCGCGATGGGCAAATACGCGCTCGTCCTCGGTCACGTCCATCGCGAGACGGTGAAGCTTTTCGAGGCTCAAGGCATTACCGAAGGGCAGCTCTTCAACCGGATCAACGGGATCCGTGATCGGGTCGCATCGCGTGTCCGGGGGAATCCCGCTTTCCCTCCTTTGGCATCCGAGCGGGTGAGCTCGGTTCAGATGACCACGGTGGCCCAGCTTGCCCCGGCCGAGGGGCAGTCGATGATCACGCTGGAGCAGGCGACGGCGCTCGGGCGAATGGTCAGTCAATGTGGAAGCGATGGGTTATCGGTGAACGCTTACTACGAAGCTTCAACCCATCGGATGAACTTCTGTCCTGGTTACCTCCTGGACGCGGCGAATTCCAGGGAGGGCCTTGAGTCGATCACGTTTGCAACTGGCCACGAACTGGGTCATTCGATCGACCCCGGGGTCACGGGTCGAGAACTCGCGGGGGGGACGGCCTCCTGGACTTCCGAGCAGGTCGGGGAGCGTGACGAAGCCGTATTTGGGAGCAGTTACCGTTTGCAGACCGCCTGCACGAGTCAGTATGCCTCGACGGGCCTCGGTACCTTGGCCTCGGAGATTCGTCGAGTCCAGGAGAAGATCTCCGCGTCGGAATCGGATGTGCAGAGGCTTGAGTCCGGAGCAGGGGGCGGTAAGCCGGACTCAGGGAGTGCTGATCCACTTCTAAAAGCCAAGCGACGCCTGAACTTCAGAAATGGCCAATTGGCTCAGCTTCGGGCGAACTTAGATCGCTTCAACCTCATTTACCCGCCTCAGCCCAACGTCGTC
>JAYVNB010000308.1:0-3184 GCA_043759365.1 Bacteriovoracaceae bacterium
CCAGGACTCCCGGTCGACCCATGGCCGGATTCGTGCCCGCGCGACCGCGAAACGTCCCTTCTCCGGAGATCGAAAACGTACAGGAATCATAATTTCCAATATGTCCGGCCCCTGCCCCGAGCACGGCCGAACGTACCCCCTCGAGGTGGCTCGTAGGAACGAACACCGAAAGCTTGAGAAGCGAGTTTTCCGGCTTTTCGAGCAAACGACCTCGCAATTCGAGCCCAAGTGCACTAGCGATCGCCTCGGGAACTTCCAAAGCACATTGATCAAAATTGGTGTGAAACGATGCGACGGCAATTCCTGCCTGAATGGCGCGAAAGACGAGAGAATCCGCCCCCAACCGGGAAGGTCCCCTCCCCTGCGGGAAAATGCAGGGATGGTGATTGACGATCAATCGGTAACCCCTGGATTGGGCGATTTTCAAAGCTTTCTCGGTCAAATCGATCGAAACAATAACTCCACGAGTCGTCCATTCGCGATCACCCACGAGAAGCCCTGTATTGTCCCAAGACTCCGAAGTCGAGGAGGGCGCTTTGGTCTCGAGGAAGTCGATGATCTGCCCGATTTTCAAGCTTTCAGCTCCCGGTAGCTCATTTTTGCACGGGATAGCCCGACTGCTGCCACGATTGGAATCCGCCCAAAACCTGGACGACATCGGCTAATCCCAAGTAAGTGAGAGTCTGGGCGGTCGGTTGGCTCCTCCGACCTGAAAGGCAACAGACGTAGATCCGCTGAGCATCGCGCAGCTTGTCCCAGTGCAGGGGCAGTTCGGACATCGGAAAGTTGACGGATCCCGGAATGTGCCCGCCCAAAAACTCGGCGGGCTCTCGGACGTCCACGAAAAGGGTTCCGGCCTGCGCCTGCTCGACTTTGGTTTGAAATTTAGAAATGTGAATGGAGGGTATCCGATCGGAACCTTCAAGGGCTTCCTGACCGCTTCGGCCCCGCTCAACTCCCAGAGTTGAAAAAAGAAGTCCGTTTCTCTCCACCGAAGGAAGCACCCAGATGGTGTCGGGCAAAATGGAAAATCGCTCGGGTACCCGCTGCGAGCTTCCGAGTCGCATCTGATCGCCTGAAAACAAACACCGCTTCCACGAGTAAGCCTGCTCGCCCGGCACTGCTCCGGGAATCCGTCCCAGTTCCGGACCTCCAGGGGAAACCTGACCCGGATCAAAGGGGTCAGCCTCGGCCAGACCTTGTTCACGCCTCAACTGAGCCAGACCGGATCCGAACTCTTCGGACCGGGAAGTGAGCAGGATCCCTGAGGGCTTGGAGCGGGTTTCCGCGAAATGAACACGGTACTCCTCCATCGATCCGACAGTGGGATCGAGGACCACGCTCGAGGGCGCACCGACCTCCCCCACGATGTAGGAAAGTAACCCGCCCGAGCGGAACTGCTTCAAGGCTTCGACCATCCTCTGGATTTACCATAGGAGAGGGGCGGGGCGCTAGAACACTGCCACTTTTTGGGTGTCATTTCAAAATGGGCATTTCAAAGTTGGCGCGAAACTTGATCTACCTGGGAATGAGCCAGAATCGGGAGGTCCCATGATTCACAAGGTACTATCACTCGGTGTCGTGATTGCAGGCGGCTTGGCAGCAGCTTGCTCCTCTTTGCACACGAAGAAAGATCAGCACGCCGGTGCGGGCGCTCCTGTAGGGCAGTCTGAAGACCAGCTCGGGTCGACGGCCCGGGCGCAAAGCAGCACCGAAGTCCTGACCCAGCGCAAAGTGATGCGCACTGAAACGTTAAAGCGCTCCGTCCCATCCGTGAGGGAAACCCGGGTCAAAGCCGATATCAATCGCATGGATGTCGACGACTTCGTAGTCATGGGACTGACTCGGCGAGCAGCGGAGTCAGTGGTGCAGCAAAGGCAGGAGCATGGGAAGTTCAAATCAGTGGAAGAGCTATCCCAGGTTCCGGGCGTTCCGCAGGACTGGTTTCGCTCCGTCAGACCCAAACTGGGTGCAGGCTAAACGAATTCAAGCGGGGCTCGGGACCGAGTCTACCCTGGATCCGCGGCGTGATCCAAGTGCAGCCAGGCAAGCCTTGAAAACTTGAACAGCCACGGATTCATCAAAATCAATTGAAGACTCGGCACCAGTACGATCCCGGACAAAGGGGCTTCTGCCCAGAACACCATCGCCACAACCGTGGGGATGATGGAAAAAGTCCCGAATGCGTAACTGAAGATCATCGCTCCCAAGTAGTAACCGCTCTCCGGTTCGAAATCGAGATTGCACTCCCCACAGCGGGCACGCATCCGATAAAGGCCCTTAAAGACCTTTCCTTGACGACAGCGGGGGCAAAGATTGGAGGCAATTCCAGAGATGGCCTTCACGGACTCCATACTACCACCCGTCCTCTCGAATAGAACGCAGTCTGCAGCCGAAGAGCATCAGGCTCCCTTGAGAGGGGCTGGCGCTGATCTGCGGGGATCCATCTACTTTCTCGCTTCGCGTTTCTGGAAAAGTGCGTCGTAAAATCAAGGGGAGGCTTTTCAACCCGGCATTTTCATGACGGCTCCTCGCCAGCAACGCGTAGTCGGGTGCCAATGCCGTTACCAAAGGTTCACAAAGGCATTCGGCTGAAACCTCCGATGAAGCTTGAACATGTCGCACTCCCTTTCGTTGAAGTCCAAGTTCCTCGCCCTGATCGCAGGATCACTCGTCCTATTTGCCACGAGCACTGGAACCCTTTTCTTGAATAGCGAGAATGAGGCTTCGGCGACCCGCAAACAGAACGTGGCTAGCATGGCAGTCCTGGAGGAATTAAGCGGAATCAAAGTGCTTTTCGGACACGAGATCCAAGAATGGAAGAACACCCTCCTTCGCGGCGGCGATGCCGAGGGATTGATCAAACATTCGAAGTCTTTCGATTCAGCCGTTCAAAAGATCGCCGCCTCCAGCGCCAGTCTGCGCGAAAACCTCAACCTGGAACAGGTTATCCTCCTGGATGAGTTCACTCGGAACCAAGACGCCCTGGTCAAGAAATACGTAGTGGCCCGAGGGGAGTTTGCCAATGGCACGGTTTTCGAGCCGTTGAAAGCGGATAAAGCGGTCAAAGGTCTCGATCGAAAGGTCCTCGACAGCCTGACTGCCCTCAGTGAAGCCAAACTCTCCGAGGTGAAAACTCGCGTGGCAGAAATCGAAGTGCGGTCCAAGGCCCGTCTCCAGTATG
>JAYVNB010000309.1:0-3139 GCA_043759365.1 Bacteriovoracaceae bacterium
GCCTTTCAAGGACAAGACTGCCTGGGACGTGTGCGTCAGGCTCATGCACAACGGCTTGTTGGCCAAACCCACGCGGCGGGACATCATCCGGTTCACTCCTCCCTTGGTCATTACTGAAGCGCAGATGCGCGAAGGGGTCGAGATCATCCTGAAGACTCTGCGGGAACTCTGATGCCCATCTCCCCGAGACTTGAAAAAGAGTCGCTCGACTTCCTCAGGCTCCTGGTCGAGACCCATTCGGGTCCCGAAAACATCTCGGGCATCAACCGCGTTCAGGACTTGCTTCAGGCACGTCTGGGAGCGCTCGGGTTCACTTGCGAGCGGATCGCGAACCCTACACCTGGAATCGCATCCGCAGAGCTGCTCGTCGCCACTTTCGAGGGAGAGGATACGCGCAAAATCGACTTCGTCTCCCACGCCGACACCCTCCAGTCCGGGGTGGAGGACAAGGCGACTTTCTTCGTGGACGAAGCTTCGGATATCGCCATCGGCCCCGGGGTGATGGACGACAAAGGCGGACAGATCGTCGCTCTCAACGGGATCTCCGCCTACCTTCGCAGTCTGGGAGGAACCAAACCCCCATTCTCCCTCCGTTTCATTTCCTCCCCCAGCGAGGAGTTCGGATCTCCTGGATTTCAGTCCTTTTTCCAAAAGCTTTCGCAGGACTCCCTGCTGACTCTCGGCTTCGAGCCGAGTCTCGACGACGGCGCCATCATCGAGTCCCGGCGCGGGAACCGCTGGTACAAAATCAAGGTCGAGGGCCGTGAAGCGCATTCAGGACGGGCCCACCGCCATGGCATCAACGCCGCCCATGACCTCGCGCTCAAGATCGGAGAAATCCAAAAACTCACCGACTATTCCCGGGACGTGACCGTCAACGTGGGTCAGATCCGGGCCGGCAAGGATGCCTTCAACATCGTTTGCGGCGAAGCCGAGGCTAAACTCGATACCCGCTTCTCGACGCTCGAGGATCGCGATGAGCTGCACTTGAAAATTCATGAAGTCATCAGCCAGTCTCACATCCAGTCGTTCGACGACGGCACGCCTTCCCGGGCAACATACGAAATCGCGGATGACTGCCCCCCTTTCTCGGCCAATCCCGGGACACAAGTGTTCATCAGCGAATATCTCCGGATCGTAGAAGAGATTGAAGGGCGCAAGATCACTTCCCGCATGTCCGGAGGGGCAGCGGACTGTTGCTACATGAGTCGCCCCGGGCTGAGGATCATCGACGGCCTTGGGCCATCGGGCGGGAAAATGCACACGATTGAGGAGCACGTCAGCTTGAAGAGCCTGGACACCCGCGCCCGTGCCTTGGACCGCCTCCTTCAATTCGCTCTTCCACTGCTCCGGTCGGAAGCTCCTAAAAAATGAACGCGTCGTCCCGTCAAGCCACTGAGCTCCGTGCAGCGCTCGCGAGACTGCGAAAGCTGAAAGCAAATCCCTATGCCGGGAAATCGCTTCCTGGCCAGCCCTTCGACCTCCTTCTCCTGCAGCTGAGCCCAGCCTACCGACGTTCTCGAAAGGCCTACCGAAAGCAGGGTGGCAGACACCTCGCCTCCTTCGTATCCACCCCGCGAACCCTCTCCTCGGCAGCCCTGCTCTCGAACGAGATCGAGTACAGTCCCTTGGAACGCGAGTATGCTTGGGCCGCTACGCTCCCTCCGACGAAAACCAACGACTATCGCCTCCTCGAGATCCGCACTTCCGTCACCAGTCTATTTCACGAACAGAACCATCGCCTCCTCTGGCAACTCCTCCCCCCAGCCCCGAGGGACCGGGCGGGACTGAGACGCTACCTGAACCTCGCCGAAAGCCTCGTGGTCGTGACCGACATGGGCCTCGCAGATGACCTTGGAACAAAGCAGGCTCGTGACTTCTACCTTTCAGGAACGATCTATGATCCCGGCACCTCCGTTCGCGAGGAAGGACTGAAGGGGCGAATGTACCGCAACTACCTTCAAGCGGCCCTCCATGCGACTTACCTCAATCTCGAGTTATTCGATCCATCCCGTATCCCGGATGTGATCGAAGCGATGTTTCCGATGATCGGGCCCTATGCCCGTCGTGCCGCCTTGCGAAGCCTCAATTTGGACCGTGCGTTCGTCGAAAAAACCAACCCCGCCTGGCAATCCCGTAATTTTCAGGCCGTTCGGGCCAGCCTCAGTCGTGAGTTGAATCAGCCCGGCAATCACGAGCCGCTCGTGCTCCCCTCGGGACCGATGGACAATCGGCAAGCCTATTTGATCGGCGAGAGCTGGTTCAAGAAAACAGGGTTCTAGGCAGATGCACCTTCCGCCGTTGATCAGTGACCTAGCGGTCATCCTGGGCGTGGCAGGTCTTGTGGCAGCGGTTTTTCAGCGAATCCGACTCCCCGTGGTCCTAGGCTACTTGGTCGCAGGACTCATGGTCGGGACCTATGCTCGGCACTTTCCCCTGATTTCGGATTTTCCGAACGTACGGATCTGGGCCGATATCGGCGTGATTTTCCTGATGTTCTCGCTTGGCCTCGAATTCAGCTTCCGGAAGCTTTCGCGCGTCGGCGTCTCCTCCGGCCTCACCGCGATCCTAGAGGTCTCGCTCATGTACGGCATGGGATTCGTCGCGGCCCGCGCCATGGGCTGGTCGATGATGGAGAGCCTGTTTCTCGCCGCCATGGTTTCGATCTCCTCCACCACCATCATCATCAAGTCACTGGACGAGCTCGGACTGAAGTCCCGTCGATTCGCGGAGACGATCTTCGGAGTCCTGATCGTCGAAGACCTGATCGCGATCCTCATGATGGTCGCGCTTTCGACCATCGCGGTCACCGAATCCGTTTCGGGGATGTCCCTTCTCAGCTCGACCGGCAAGCTCATTCTCGTAGTGGGAAGCTGGTTCCTGGCCGGATACTTCATCCTGCCCCGTTTCGTCCGCGCAGTCGGCCGCCACGGCAGCGATGAGATGCTGACCATCCTGTCGATCGGACTCTGCCTCTTTCTCTCCGTTCTCGCCTCCCATTTCGGATATTCGGTGGCGCTCGGAGCTTTCATCATGGGTTCGATCCTGGCCGAGACGACCGAGTCGCACCGGATCGAGGAGCTCGTCCGGCCCCTGCGCGACCTTTTCGGCGCGGTGTTTTTCGTGTCGATCGGAATGC
>JAYVNB010000310.1:0-3119 GCA_043759365.1 Bacteriovoracaceae bacterium
GCCGGCATCATTCGAAAAGTGGAGTTCAATTCATGAAAGTCCTTTTGAAGATCCATGCCGTTGTCCTCGCGATCACCCGCCAGTTGCACTGGCTCCCTCCCCTCCTCGCCCGCCTCGTGGTCGGAGCGGTCTTCATGGAGTCGGGTTGGGGCAAGCTTCACAACCTCGGTAAGGTCACGGCGTACTTCACGCAACTGGGCATCCCCGCCCCAGGGGCTCAGGCACTGTTGGTCGCCAACACCGAGTTTTTCTGCGGACTGCTTTTAATCGTGGGCCTCCTGACCCGCTACGCAGCGGTACCCGTGATCTGCACCATGATCGTAGCCCTGATCACCGCCAAGAAGGACGAGATCCACGGAGTGACGGACCTTTTCGGGATCTCCGAGTTCCTCTTTATCCCGTTGCTCCTTTGGCTCGTCGTCAGCGGGGCCGGCTCGGTGTCGCTGGATTTTATCGCTCGCCGCCGGATCGCGTCGAAATAGCCGAATACACTCATGGAGTGTAATATGAGTGGTTCACTTGACCTGTCAGCGCTCGAAAGGCGACTGGCGGACCGGATGAGAAGCGCCCAGCGCGGTGACTCGACGGCGTATCGCGAGCTACTCCTGGAAGTGAGGCCGATCTTGCAGAACTACCTTCAGCGCGGCCTCCGGCGAATGGGCTCCCACGACCCCGGCGCCGCCGAGGACCTCGTTCAAGAGACACTCCTGGCGCTTCACAACAAACGAAGCACCTATGATCCAACCCAGCTTTTCACCCCTTGGATCTATGCGATCGCCCGCTACAAGTTGATCGACTCGGGTCGTAAGCGAAAACGCGAGACGCCAGTTGAGGACGTCGGGTTTTTAGAATCCCTTCCTGCACCTGAGTCCGGTTCCCCCGATGGCATGGCCGAGAGTGATATGGAAACGCTTCTGGCGACGCTTCCCCCCAGACAGCGCAAGGTGCTTGAACTCGCCAAGCTACAGGGGTTCTCGATGGAAGAAGTCGCGAGCAAGACCGGGATGACGGTCAGTAACGCAAAGGTCACCGTCCATCGTGCTTTGAAGAACCTGCGATCGAAGCTGGGAAAGGACGTGCGATCGTGAATTCGTTGATCGATCGCCTTTCCACCGACCTCAAACCGGTTCGGCCTGCCCTTTCTCCGGTTCGGGCCACGTTGCTCTGGGTCTTTTTCACTGCACTAAGCACACTCGCCCTCTTCGCCGCGGTCCTTCATTTCAGGACGAATTGGGAAGGCGTCTCTGATCGGGTGACCTTCTGGATCGCCTTGAGTAGCCTGCTTGCTACGATGTTCGGTTGTGCTACGGTAGCGATTCGAAGTGGACTGCCGGGTCGCGTTCGAAGCGCGACCTCTGAGCTCCTCGGACCTGTGGCTTTCGCATTCTTCTGCGGGAGCTTGGCGTTTGACTTTTTCGCCTCGCCCGTTCAAAGCTCGCCACTCGGCGCTTCACTATTGCTCAAAGGCCTTGAACCTCGCTCGGGCATGCATTGCAGCCTCACCGTCCTGTTTCTCGCGGTCCTTCCTGCGCTGCTCTTAGCATGGCGCCTGCGAAAAACCGCTCCAACCGAGCCCAAGCAAGCCGGCTGCTGGGCAGGGCTCGCAGCGGGTGCAGCGGGCGCTTTCGGTTTGGCCTTTTGCTGCCCCTCGGAGAACCCGGTCCATCTCCTGATCTGGCACGGACTGCCGGTTCTCTCGCTTGCGCTACTGGGTGGGCAATTTGGCCAGCGCTTGCTGAAATGGTAACTTCGACGAACATGGAC
Source organism: Bacteriovoracaceae bacterium (assembly GCA_043759365.1). Taxonomy (GTDB): domain Bacteria; phylum Bdellovibrionota; class UBA1018; order UBA1018; family UBA1018; genus JAYVNB01. The sequence continues at coordinate 1,765 of JAYVNB010000310.1, forward strand.
TCAGGGCTCGGCTTACCGGGTCAACGGAACATCCCATCAACTGCTTCAATCGGGCACACTCTAGTTTGAAGGAGACGAGCTCGTCACCGAAAACGCGTCCACCGCCAAGATCCTCTTGGGTGGCAATGTCGCGGTTTTGCTCAAGCCCGGCAGTCACTTCAAAATCCATCAGCCCAACCATCAGGACTGGCTCGTGACTTTGGACTCTGGAGCCGCGCTTCCGGTCGTACGAAACCCCGAGAAGCGAGCGGCGTTCTTTTCCGTCCGCTCCCTTGGGGCGACTTTGGGAGTTCGCGGGACTACGTTTTTTGTACAAGTGAGATCCGCGCGCAAACTCTTTCTCTGCACTTTCCATGTGCTCGGTCTCCATTGCGGGAGACACCGCCTCGAAATCCGCCCTCATCGTCAAAACTGGCCATCACGACGTCGCCCAAGCTGATCACCTTGAACGACGTCGGCTCGCTTGCGAAGATTGAAGAAGCCCCCCCCCTCGTTCGGAGTCGATTTGCACCAGTCACCCTGCTTTGGCCCCTCTTCTTGAGTCAGGCCTCTTCCTGGACCAGTTGGCGATGGCACCCGCCTTGCTTCTGGGGCTGTCCGGGTAGGTGGGGATCTCAAGGAGAAAGGGACTGAAAATGAAAACCGCATCCATGTCTTTATTGGCGACGATTCTGGCTCTCATGGGCACAACATCCGCAATGGCGGATGGCATTTCCCTCGGAAATCCGGCGTATGGCGGCACGGGCTGTCCCGCGGGTTCTGCATCGGCTACCCTCAGCCCTGACAATAGCGCTCTCAGCCTGCTCTTCGACCGTTTCGTGGCCGAAGCCGGCGGAGTCACGGGTCGCACCATCGATCGCAAGAACTGCTCCCTTGCCATTCCAGTCCATGTCCCGACTGGCTTTAGTGTTTCTCTCGTCCATGTCGACTATCGTGGCTTCATGGCAGTCCCAGCCGGCGGACGGTCGACCTTCAATACCGAAACTTTTTTCGCTGGCAGTCAGAGCCCGCGCCAGACCCAGGTATTCACCGGTCCTCAGAATACAGACTACCTCATCAGCAACGACAGCATTCTCACCGGAAGCGTTTGGTCGCCCTGCGGCCAAGACGTGATCTTGCGCACCAACACCAGCATCACGGCGATGACCAACAGCAACCGCGAGCAAGTGATGTCGACCCTCGACAGCGCCGACATCGCGGCCGGCGTGGTTTACGAGCTCGCATGGAAAGCTTGTTTCTAAGTCTCGACACCCGACGCGAAGCAGACTTTCCCAAGCGACCCCTCCTTTCCTTCACGGGAAAGGAGGGGTTCGCATTTGACAACCGCTCCTCCCCACTGCTCTGATGAGCCACCG
>JAYVNB010000311.1:0-3093 GCA_043759365.1 Bacteriovoracaceae bacterium
AAGCGAAGCACGAGCGAGGCCATCATTTTTATCGCTATGACCCGACTCATGCTGCGCAGGCTGGCCCTCTCATGAGCTTTTCAAACGGGCTCTTAGACAGAAATGGCCCGAATCATCGGCGACACAGGCGCAACCGGATACTCACTTTGGGCTCAGACGAGAGTCGGATTCTCTCGACGCCAAGAAACTGCCTCCGCTCCCGATTGGACTTCGCCAGGCCCAGCCTTTATCCTCGAATTGATGTTGAACACCCCGGCCGCGCGGCTCGCGAGCTATCTAATCCTCATCCTACCGAACGCGGCGCTGGCCGATTCCGCGAGCTGCAACGTTCCGTTCGGCGGGATTCATCAGGAGCGAGCCAGTGTACTCGCCCTCGAAATGAGCCGGCATTTCAACTTCCCCGAAAGTGATACCCCCGCGTGTCGCGCGCATTCCCCTGCCCTCTCAGGAACACCCGCCCACACGTGTGGAGGTAAGGATGCCTCGGCCACCGCCTCCTACTACCAGCGCTGCGTTTACACCAACCAGCTGAACGATCCCCAGGGGACCTTAGGACTTCTGCTCCGTCGATCCCAGATGCGAACGATCTTCGACCGCGAATCCCAGCTACTGTCACGCCTACCTCCCGACTCGCCCCAGTACTCGGCGCTCTGGGACCGTTTCGAATCCAAGTGGACCCAAAGACTCACGGGTCCGGGAATGAAAGGAATCGACCGCTACGGCGGTCTCGAGCTCAGCGAGACCGGAGCGCTGCGCGACCGGTTGAAGTCGATGAAGAAGTTTAGGAAGCTCCAAGCCGACCGCACTCGCGAAAACATCGCGATTCTGCGGGGCAGGGGGCTCAAAATCAAAGACCCGGGTTTCCTCTCCCTCGTTCAATCCGCGATCACGCTCAGGCTTTTGGACAGTCCAGCCGCGACAGATTCCTATAAACGTCGACTGGGTAGCGAAAAAGCTGCGAAAGACGCCATCGCAGCGCAAAAGGATCTTCTCAACGGACTTTTCCCCGAGTTCGTCTCCCACCCCTGGATCAAGGACCGAGTCGTTGGCCTAGTCGAGACCCAGATCAACCTCGATACTTTCGCCAATGGGTTTTTCGAGAACCCGATCACCCATCGGGGATTGTCGCTGGGAGAAAGCATTGCCCAGCTGGGTCGGACGATCGTCCCGATCACCTTGATGGGCGATCCTGAAACCACCCGGGTCCTCAACAGCGTAAAGGCCGTTTTTACGCGCGAAATGGGCCACCTCATTGCCGAGATGGATCGCGACATCGATGAGTCGGCGAAAAATCCGAACTCCCTTTTCGACCAACCCAACCTCTTGCAGGATGCGGTTTCGTCTCTCAGCCCTACCCAGGGTGGCCTGGAGCGCCAGATGCTCGTGTCCCTCGGCTGCCACCTGCAACAGGTCAGCGGAAACTGGCAAAAGGGCGTGCAGTACGGAATGTACGCCGCAGCCGGCGTATTGGTCGTTACCGGAGTCGGGGCGGCGGCAGGCGCGTTCGTGGCCTCCGCAGCAGCGGTAGGAGCGGGATGCGGACTGGTGGGTGCCTTGGTCGGCGCAGGATCCGTCGGTGTGGATCTCTACCAGACCCAAAGCGAGGTCAATCAGGTCAAACATCAGTTCTATGAAAGTCTGGCCGACGACGGCTCGGGGCCCTCTCGATCCGGCAAATATACCACCCGAAGCAGCGACGTGGATGACGCCCTCGGAGCCCGCCGGGACTCCTTGATCGGAGCGGGGATCACGGTTGCGACTTTCGGAACGGGCGCAGGCATCGGGCGCGCTGTGCTCATCACGCGAGCGGCCCGAGCGGCGGGAAACGCCGCGCGCGCCACTCGCGCCACCACTGCAGCCATCGCGCTTGGCGCCTTCGACGCCGGAATCGAGGGCAAGACCGCAAACGACAATCTCCGCGACAAAAACTCTTTGGGACTGGCTTATCAAGTCCTCGGCGTCGGAATGCAGGCCATGACGATGGGTAAGGACGCCGGAGTCCGCTTGAAGCACAGCTCTCGGACACGTGCGGCGTCGAGCGGCAAAGCGAGATTCGAGGACCTGGGTAGTTGGCGCTCGGTCAGCGGGTCAGGTCCCGTGAAAAAAGCGCCCGTGAAGACTATCGCCGATGCACGCCGAGCGCTGGGACTCCACTACACCGCTACGCCAGCAGAAGCGAAAGCGGCCTATCGAAAACAATCGGCCGAGGCCTTTTCGACGCTGAAAGGCGACGCCCTCCACGAGCGGCAGGTCGAGCTGAACAACGCGAAAGACTTGCTCCTACCGAAGCCCAAAAATCCTTAAACGAACTCCGCCTGAGCCAGAGGAGCTGCGAAAACTCTGGACACCTGGCAATCCCCCTCGCAGGCGTTCCTTCGGACACAGCCTGATTTGTCGAACGAAGTGCGGCTCCCATCTCGATAGGGTTACTGCTTTTCCAAAAGCCATGAATACTTCCACTTTGATGCGTTTTGCGATCCAGAGCGTCGCTCTGCTCGAGCTCGCCTCAACTTCGGTCACCGCGGCCCGTCTCACAGCAAGCTTCAGAAAAGTCCGCATCCCGCTCAACTCAGGCTCCTCCCAAGTGACGGTTCCATCCAAGCTCCCGATCCGTCTAGACTACTCGCGCCTGGATATTCATGAGCTTGACGAACATGACGAAGGCTTTTGGGGTGCTGACCTCCGTCGCATCAAGCGAGAGGGCTACCTGGGATGGGCGGAATCTCTGGATAAATACACTCCTTACCTGAATCGCCTCACTGCGGATCAAAGGTTCAAAGTCGCGTACGATTTCAATCGGATTGATCGAACCGACGGTATTCCAGCTCGTGCCGCCGCGACCCGCAATCTTTTCGCCCAATTCCTTGAAAGGAATTTTGCGGAAAAATTTACGAGCTTTCCCCACAATCTCGCAGTGGGTACCATTGAACCCGGAGAGCTGCGCAAGGTTTCCCAGCGCAAAGCAAAACTCGCCTCCCCATCTGCCGGCAGGTCATCGAGCAAATCCGCTCCCGAGTCGGACGCGGGCTCCGCATTTTGATCTCCCAAGGAAGGAACTGCTCGAGCTTGGCCAATCAACCGGAGATCGGGAGG
>JAYVNB010000312.1:0-9590 GCA_043759365.1 Bacteriovoracaceae bacterium
CAGCGACCGAGTGCAGTTTTCCATCGCGTCCGAAGTAGTAGAAGCGGTATTTGGCCACATCGTCGGGGATCAGGTGCCAAGGATCCCGTGAGCGGTCTGGAAGCTCCGTATCGGGGGTTTTGCCGATGGCCACCCAGGCGGGAACGAGTCTGGACTGGCCTGCATCCGAGACCATGAGCCATTGGAAACGTTCATTGAGGGTCGAGGTCACGTTGTCGTAGACCAGCGAATTGATGGGCTGCAAATTCGCATCGAAGTAGTTGAATGCGAAGCGTTTGCCAGAACCTCCGCCTGGTAGCGGGCTCAGGCGGTTGATGAACGCGTAGGAGTCGACTCCCGAGGATTCACCGGCGAGTCGGTTGATGAGGAACAGTTCCCCTTCGAGAGCTGCCATCGAATCCAACGAAGCGGTGACTCGGTACTGGTGGGCTTCCTCGACGATGATTTGAGCTTTCCACTGGGTCGGGCCGCGAACCAGCGCCAGATATTCATTGCGGGAGGCCTGGGCGTTCGAAGTGATCGTCCGCAGCGAAGCTCCGGAGTTGATCGATCCCACAATGGGAAAGGTCTCGAAATCGGGATCCGAGAAGCCGGGCTTGATCGGTACGGTGATCTCGACGGGCACTCGGAACGTGTGTTCGGCGAACTGGTCGGCCCGGACAGTGAGTTCGATGATCAATCGACCGTCCACGCGGCCGTCCAGGATACGAAGTGCGGTCGAAAAGGTTTTCTCGGAGCCTGAAGCCCAAGCCCCTTGTTGAAAGCTTGTGTCGCGGAGCTGCGCGTATTGTGCGCCTGGCACGTTCGGGGCGATTCGAGCGTCGATTCGGACTTGTGCGGCATCGCCCCAAAAGTTCTTCAGCGTCACGGAGACCGGAATTTCGACCGCGCGGCGATCCCACGCGATCCGGATCAGTTCCTTCGTGGCGGGAAGGATGAGCGGCTGCTTTTCGACCTGGTACGCAGCGGGGAGATCAGCGTTGCCGGAACGGGTGAACTTCGGGGCCATCTGCGTGTTACGGAGTGGGCTAGGTCGCGTCGGGCGAGCTCCGAGAAGGAGACGCGCGTAGGCTTCTTGGGGAGTGAAGCCGTCATTGAGGAGTCGAGCCAGGAGGCCGGTCACCATGGGGGCAGCCATTGAAGTGCCGTTCTTGTACTCGTAGCCGGGGCGTTCGGTAAAACTCAGTGCCCGCTTGGCCATCGGCCAAGTCGAAAGGATCTTGAGGCCGGGAGCAGCGATGTCGACCGAGGGGCCGTAGTTGGAGAAGTGAGAAAGGGCACCATCGGGACCATGCGCTGCCACGCAGATCACTCCATTGTAGGAACAAGGCATGACCTGGGCATCATTGGAGTCATTGCCGGCGGAGGCCACGACGAGGATTCCACGGCTGATCGCAAGTTGAACCATCCGGCGCATCAGAATCGAGTCGGCCGAGAGGGGCCATGCGAGCGACATGTTGATCACTTGGGCGTCCGAACGGATGGCGTAGAGCATTCCACGGGCAATCACGTCAGCGAATCCGGTACTCCAGCGAAGATCGCTTTCCCCGGGAGAAGGAGCAGGCGTAGGACCGACATCCTGTGGACGGATCGGAACGTTGGGGTTTCGGTCGATCACTCGCACGGGGATGATCGAGATGTTGTTCAGCATCCCGAGGACTCCGACGCCATTTGCGGAAGCGCCGATAATGCCGGCGACGTGAGTGCCGTGGCCGAGGCTATCGGTTGGATCGGAGTCACCGAGGACGCCAGTCGGCCCCTTCTTGCCTGTGGTCACGTTCCAGCCGTTGCAATCCAGGGGGTAGCCGTTTCCGTCGGAATCGACCTTTCCCAGGGTCGAGTCGCAGGTGGCGAGCGCAGCAGTAGCCGCACCGGCCGCAGTCCTACAGTCTTTGTAGGCCTTGAGAGCTTCGCACTCCGCCGGCTTATTCATGATCTGGTTGACGAGATCGGGATGGGTCAGGTCGATGCCCGAGTCGAGCACCGCGACCCGGATCTTCTGAGTGGTGACCGTAGCTTCGTTCGGGGCGCGAAGGAGTCCTGTGTCCTCGCCGGCAACGCCCGGGATCTCCAGGGTGGTGATGTCATCGAGGTCGGTTCCCTGCGGGGCTCCCGAGTTTCGAAGGCCCCATTGGTAGCGCGTGAGAGGATCGTCGGCGGAGTTCAAGCCGACCATCGAGTTGTTCTCGAGGAGAACCTGCGGGGTATTGACCTTGGCCCAGTCCATCAGTTTTCGGGCGGCCGTTTCGTCTTGAACGGTCACTTTCACGGATTGACTGGTGAGGGTCTGGCCCAAGTCCTCAAGGGCCTTGCGTTCCGGATCCCCGAAGACCGGAGAGCTTGAAAGCGCCATGGGGTTCGAGACGATCGCAGAGATCGAACTCTGAGCCCCGTTTTGTAGGGGGCTCAAGATCAGGGTGACGTCGGCCCATGCACCTTGCGAGGTCAGTGTCAGTGCGAGAGAGAATGCAGAGAGGACGATGTTCCGCTGTTTCATCTTACATTCCCTCGCTCATGTAGCGACCATTGAGCTCGTAGCCGGTGATCCCGGTTTGGTTCGCGAAGTCGGAGAAAATCCCGCCGCCATCCTGCTCGGATGCGGTCCCGATCGAGTCCGACAAGTAGTCTACGATCCCGTTCTCATTGTTGATGCTGGCGTCCACGTCGCTGAAGCCGGTGACTTTCACCTGGTAAAAGTAATTGTCCCGACCCACGATGGCCAAGAGCTTGTTCAGGGGGAGGGTCGTCTCGAGTTGTCGCATCAGATTTGCCTGCCATTTGATCTTATCGCGTGGGTCGGTTGGCACCTTGGTGCGGTTGTCGAGAAAGTACTTCATCCAGGGCTTCACGCAGTAGTAGTTGCGGTCGTCGAAGTCGTTGTGGTTGCCGAAAGCGTCTTTCGGGTACCAGAGTGAGTCCTCGGACCAGGTAGGGAGGGAGGTCGGTCCATTGCTGAAGCCAAATCCCAGCTCCCGGGGATGAAACATCGAAGCGAAATCAGGGGCCTGATAACTGATGCCTTGGCCCTGGCAATAGTCAACGAACTTCCGGTCGTTCATGCTGCCGTCCGAGTATTCGACGGCACGCAGGCGTTTCAGCAGGTCCTTGTTCGCGTATTCCGCGAAGGTGCTGAGGTCAGCCGGGAAGAAGGTGTTCTGAAGGTTATCCATGCCCTTTTGGTAGATGATCAACTTCTGGGTGATCTCGTAGAACTGGAGCTCCCGGAGCGTCATGAACTCGTCCCGGCGGATGGTCGGGATATTGAGATTCAAGTCACGGGTCTTGTTTTCCACTCCGTCCAAAATCTGCAGGAGCTTGTCTCTGGCAAGTTTCCAACCGCCCCAATGGTGCTCCACCGTGGTGACCGGCGAAGAGACATGTCCTGGAGTGACTTCACCTTCGGTCTCCCAGACGCCCCACTGGCCTTTACCGAGGAACGAGTTGGCCGGATTGACGCCTGAGTTCGGGAGCACGTTCCAGCCTGGGGCCAGCCGATTGATCACACTCGAAAGGAGCATCGAATCGTTGGAGCCGTTGGTTCGTACCAAGCGATGGGAGAAGAGCGTACGCTCGAAGTCGCGGGGATTGATCGTCGATCCGGCGACCGCGTCGCGGGGCGGTTGGATCTTCACTTCATGGCTCTCGTCCAACGAGTACCACTGCCAACGGAGGAAACTTCCTTGCTGCACGCGCGAAGTCATGTCGTGGCTGAGGGCGTAGAATGCGAAATCGCCCTCGAGGATTTCAGAGTTGTTGGACTTCAACAGGGCTTTGAGGGCGATCGCGACCTTCTTGCGGTCCGCATCAGCGACGTTTCCGAGGAGGAATGCCTTCGCTTCGGCGGTCGAATGCTTGCCGGAAGCGCTGAATTTGAAGACGTTGATCCAAAAGTTCACGTCGAAAGTGAAGTCGACGGAAGAAGAGTTCACGCGCTGGAGATAGACTTGAAGGCCAGTGGAAGTCCGGGTGATCGTAGTCCGGCGGAGGATGGCGCGCTGAGCGCCCGCCGAGATCGAGATACGAGGGCTGAGGCCCATGATTCCCACGTCCAGGATAGCGGCAAGGGGCAGACCTACTTGGGCCTTGGCACCGACTGCCACCGAGTCGGTGACGATGAACATTTCGCCTTCCTTGAGCTCGTCCAGAAAAGTGCCAGAAGTGGAGGCTGCTGCAGTCCCGTCAGACGCTCCGCCGCTCGGGCTCGGGCTAGCCGAAGGGCTCGGATTGATCTCGGGGTCGAGAGAGTTGGCGAGCTTGCTCATGAACTTGGGTACATAGAGGTTGCCCCAGTTGTTCCGAAGCGCGTCCCGCATCGAAGCGACCGGGCGCACGTGCACGTAGTTTCGTTGAACGGTCATGTTGGCCAAGAGGCCGACCTGGATCCCGGCGCCTCCGATGGTGGGCAGGCCATCCTTGGTCGCGAAGAATCCGACCATCGCGGAGACTCCGAGGTTGTCGACGAGCTGGACCTTGGACTCTCCACCGTAGAGGTTCCCGGTGATCACGCTTCGGTCAGCGGTGAGGGATGCACCCGCGACCGGGCCTCCCCAAACCCCCATGGGGCGCGTGCAGAAGCCGTGTTGGTTGAACTCGGCGATACATTGGTTGCGAAGATCACCGATGTGGCTCTGCGCGATGTCAGCGACGTTTTGGACTTCGAGCAGGTGGTTGACCTGTTCGACAAGCTTACCGACACCGGAAGCGAGGCTGTTGATCAGGAAGTAGCGTCCGATTTCGTCGGCGCGCAGAGGGGACTGGGGATCGTCATATGCGAAACGCCCTGCAAAGCCGGGATACCACTGCTGCGTGGCTTTTCCGCGCTTGATCGCTCCGATGTCGATCCGGGAGTCGAAGTCGTAGCGCATGGGGCCTTGGACGCTGAAAACTTCCGCCAGCTGTTTCTGGCGTGCGACCATTTTTTCAACGAGAAGTGCCGAAACGTCGTCCGGGTACTGGCCCGCAGCCACGATGGCCTGCAGGTCGGAGCGGGTGAGTACCGAGATCTTTCGGGCGATCCATTTCAAATCGCTGAAAGTCGCTTCCTGCCATTGATCGGCGTAGGGGTGGGTGAGAATCAGATAATTATTTTGGAGACGGCCGAATTCCCAGGGAAACAGGTTCACGCTCTCTTGCACGTCAGCGAGGACAGTCGGGACTAGCAGAGCGCGAAGCGAGCGGCGCCCCTTGAGGAGTTGAGCGCGCATTACGCCCCAATGGAACATCCACGTGTCGATCTGCGCAGGTTCCAGCACGACGTCCTGAAGCGTGACTTCGGGGCGGTTCAAGAATGCAGCCGAATGCTCGATGTAGTCCTTGCGGGCGCAGGGATCTTTGGCGATGGCGGCGGCTTCTATCGCGTTTTGCGCGTCATATTTGAGCCAGCGTCCGCGACAGGCCTGGTTTTTATCGGCCAAGTTGTTCAGGAACTCGTCGCGTGCAGCGTTGTCCGCGAAGGTCACTGTGAGGGTGTTGTAATGTTGGGGAGATGCGATCGGATAACCGAGCTTCCGAAGGAGAGCTGCGGTGGTCATCGCCCGATGGTCGTTCAGGCTGATCAGGAGCTGGAAGGGTTGCGAGCTGATGCCGGAGCCCTGGATCACGCGCGAACGCATCACTCGTTCGGTCGAGTCCATGTACGAGTCGAAGCTGAGGGCCGAGCCCTCCTGAGGGTAGTTCCACTGGCTGGCATTCGAGAGCGGAAGCTCTTCGTTGGTCCATGCATCGCTGTTTTGGGGCTGGAGGGTGCTCAGATCCAGGCCGCCGTTGGAGAGGTCGATGGCTTGGTCACGGTCGATCTCTCTGCCGTTGTAAAGGAGGTCGACAGGAGGAACTCCCATTTCCTGGGTAGGAATGCCGACGCTGACCGCAAGGGCAGGGCTCGAGAGTGTGAGTGCAAGCAGGGGCCAAAGGAACTTTTTCACAGCATCATCCTCGCAACGTGGGCTTCGGATCCGGTGACGGGCCCGCAACAAAAACAGAGAGCGAACATAAATTACAGTAGAAGACTGTTTTGGTCAACTGATATTCCTGTTGGAGAGTTGTCGCGACTGCCCCGATGAGCAAGCTCTACGCCACGAGATCATTTCAAAATCCCGAGGGATTTCGGATAGGAGGGGATGAGAAGGTGCGAATTGGCCTAGCTTTTAGGCCCCGGGCGCATCACGATCTAGGGCCGGGACGACCCCAAGTCACTGCACTGGCGAATAATCACGGGCTCGGAAGCGTGGTGAGTCCGAGTAGGGCGAAGTAGCCCTTCCAATCCCAGAACATGCCTGGATCCGTGTGGGTATTGCAGTCGACCATCCCGCTGGCGGGAAAATACACGCTCGAGCGGAAGTCGTGCCCGACAATCCGGCTCGGGGTGACGGGAATATTGAATTTCTGGGTGAGGAAAGTGACGAGTTTGGCGGAGCTTTGGTACATTTCCGGTGTGTAGTAATCCGGGTTGTCCATGAATCCCTCGTGTTCGATGCCGATGCTGAAAGAGTTCCAACACCGGGCGTGCCAAGCCTTGTCCTGAAGGTGGACGAGTTGCTTCATGTACCCGTCCCGCGAGCGGATCACGAAATGGGCGCTCACTTGGGCGGCGGGATTTTTCAACCAAGAGACGGCTCCGGCGAAACTGCCTTCCGTGTCGTGGATGATGATGTGACTGACTTGGATGCCGTTGGGAGTGATGTTCGGGCTCGGATCCCAGTCCGCGTCCGGATACTCGGAGGAGGACCCTCCGCCTGTTTGCGGGGATTCTGCGAAAACGGTTAACGGGAAGTCTCCCCCGGCGCGCGCGATGAAGATCCCGTTGCGGCTTTCGCCGTCGCGCAAGATATCGAAGACGTCGTGGGAGTATTGGGAAGCGTCCTCAAAGCTCGGCATGCCGCTGTACTTCTTCAAAGCGGGGATCCAATCCACGAGGCGCTCCGCTTCCGAACGAGCTCCCCCCCAGTCGAGAAACGCGCCTTCACTCGTTTTTAGGCTTCGGAGGTAGGCCGCCGCTCCCCGGATATTGGCAACGGGATCAAGGATCAGGGTCTCCGGGGATTGGCCGATGAGCGCGGCCGATTGAGGGAGGCTGTGGCCGAACCAGTCGTCGTCCCGAAGTCCCATGACCCCATAAGCGCGTTGGTGGGGGGCTTCGGCGCCGTCTGCGTCGCTCTCTTCGGGGATCGAGTGGTGCCAACGGGATTCGACGTAGGCGACCGCACGCAGGAGACTCGAGGGAACGCCGAATTCCCGGGAAGCTTGGTCGAAGGCTGTTTCGAGATGAGCGCGATCCGAAACCATCGCGTTCGTAGCCTGGATCTGCGCAGCCTGAGCCGCCGACCCCCACTCAACTGCCATCGTTCCACAGAGTCCGATCCCACACATCCACAAGGCACTTGAAAGGCTCATGCTGACCCCCGAGTCGACGACTCAAGATTTGGACATTGATGAGTAAGCCGGCGGGCGTCAGAGTGCAAGCGCGCTCTTGACTTCCTCAGAAACCGGGATCGTGCGAAAACGTTTGCATGGAAAACTGGAGCATCCGGCCGATATCCCGGGACGATCTGTCGAAAGTCGCAGAAATCGAGATTCGTGCGCACGTTGCACCTTGGACTGCGAAGCATTTCGAAGAGGAGCTGAGCAAGCCGTATAGTCGCACTTTGCTGCTCACAGACGATGAAACCGACGAGAAGGTCGCGGGATATGTAGTTTTTTGGGTATTGGATGACGAGTCCCAGATCCTCAATGTCGCCGTCGACCCTGACTATCGGGGCCGAGGTTACGGTCGACTTCTGGTCCTGCGCGCTATCCATCTCACTCGCCTTGAAAACATCAGTAATATCCGCCTTGAAGTGCGCAAATCGAACGCCGTAGCGATCGCTTTGTATCAGACCCTGGGCTTTGACATCTGCCAAGTGCGTAAGCGGTTCTATTCGGATGGGGAAGATGCCTACGTCATGAGCCTCCGCGACGTGAATGAAAAAAGCAGTTTTTAGCCATGATTACGACTATTTAAATAAACTTAACTTAATCGTGGAATGGCTCCTGCATTAGAGACCCCCAAGGGCTGGTTGCTCAGAGGGGGCTCCAGTTGGCGCTGCGCATATAGGGCTTTACAGTCCCTGCGTCGCTCGGTAAACGACCCAGGCATCCCAAAATTATGGCTTTTTTTTCGAAAATAATCAGCTGGTCGCTCCTCGTGAGCATCTCGTCGTGGGCGATCGCCCATGCCCAGTTCCGCGCGGACCCTACCGATGACTTCAGTTTTATCTACTCAAAGAGTAGTAAAAACCAGCAGACTTTCGACCTCATGTCGGCGGGAAACGTCGAACAGATCCTCATCGACCACATCGACCTCCTGCCGCGGTCGGAGTCCCGGAAACTCGCGCACCATCTCTTGCGTTTGTGCCGAACCTATCGATTTGATCCCGCCTTCATCTTGTCGATGGTCCAAGTTGAGAGCGGTTTTCGAGTCAAGATCGAGTCCTCGGCTGGGGCCATCGGCCTGATGCAGTTGATGCCAGCCACGGCTCAGGTCGTAGCCAAGCGCTTCGGAGTCCGGTACACTGGGGCCCGTTCGCTCACGGATCCCTTCGTGAACCTGTCTCTCGGGGTCGCCTACCTGTCCTATCTCCGTCAGAAATACGAAGGACAAAGTCCCTACTTCCATATTGCAGCCTACAACCTCGGACCTGCGAAACTCGACGAACTCCGCTCGCAAAAATCGTTTAAACCGACTAATACGAAGATCTACTACGAGAAGATCAAGAAGGGCGTGCCAAAACTCCGATTCTACAACGTGGAGTCGGTCGGGGCGCTGAAAGCCAAGGGCTCGTTCGGGGTTTGAATTATGTTCGAATTGAGAGTGGAAGTTGAGTTTGCGGCGGCCCACCATCTGGAAGGCTACCCGGGTGATTGCCAGAGACCGCATGGTCACAATTTCGTGGTCGAGGTTTACGCGCGCTCGAAGGGTCTGGATTCGCTCGGTATCGCCATTGATTTCAAGAAACTGAAAGGGGCTGCCAAGGAGCTGATCGCCCCTTGGGACCATCAGGATCTGAACACGCTGGCTGATTTCCAAACGATCAATCCCTCCGCGGAAGCGATAGCGCGAATGGCCTACGAACGCTTGTCAGCCCAGATCAATACGCCCCAGACCTGGATCGAACGGATCACGGTTTGGGAAAACGCACGCTGCTCGGCCACCTACCTCGGTCCGGTGTGAGCCCATGGGCAACCGCCATCGTTCGGTGATCCTGCTTTCGGGCGGGTTGGATTCAGCGGCGAACTTGGCCCTTTGCCACGTCCACGATGAGCCCGTGCTCGCGTTGACGGCGGACTACGGACAGCGCGCCGCACGCCCGGAGTGGGAGGCCGCCGAGGCCCTGAGTCGCCACTATGGAGTACCTCACGAGCGCGTGGATCTGCGTTGGCTCGGTGCTTTGGGGGGGAGTTCCTTGACCCAGCTCGAAGGCGAACCGGTTCCCCGGCTGACCACGGATCAATTGGATGACGTGGCTGTGACCCGCGAATCGGCGAAGTCGGTTTGGGTGCCGAATCGAAACGGAGTGCTGATCAGTGTCGCGGCAGCCTATGCCGAGAGGTTGGGC
>JAYVNB010000313.1:0-9522 GCA_043759365.1 Bacteriovoracaceae bacterium
GTCAGGACCTGGTCCTTTTTCAGGACCTCCGCAACGTCGGCTGAGGACGACGTAGGGTCGTTGATCAACTCGTTGACCCGCATGGCGACCGCAGGAAGCGTCGGGATGTCCCTCACCTTGGCGAGGAGCTCCGTATATTCCGAGTTGGTCTTCTTCTTTTTGGCCGTAGCCATGCCCATGCCGATCTGGTTTCCCTTCTTTGTCTTTTCGGACACATGAGTCGAAGAACTGAGGGATTTAACAATCCGAGTGAAATCCTCGGAGTTTCCCTGGGTTCCATGCGTCCGTAATGACCTTTCGGCAGTCGGCTGGGAATATTGAGAGGGGAACGACCCCTTCACACAAAGAAATAGCCGGATCGAATACATTCCTGCGAAGGAACATCCGATCCGGCCATTTTTTTCTAAATCAGAACTGCTGGCAGTTCACGTTTTGACGGCACTCGACGTTCGAGGTGCTGGCATTGGACTGGCAACTCCGCACCGCCTGAGCCAAAGCCTCGAAACGGACCGTAGACTGTCCTGCGAACTGGAGGGACTGGCTCTGCGTGGAGCAAGAGAAGTTCGAAGCGCCCGAGGTATCCGCGATCTCACACTGAATGGAGCCCGAACATTCTTCGTTGGAAGTGCTTGCGTTGGACTGACAAGCCCGGATCGCGGCGTTGCCGGCGGCTAACTGGTCTTGTTGCGTCGCCGTGAACACGAGCCCCCGGCTCTCGCTCAAGCAGGAAAAGGCCACGCTCGGGGGAAGCGCGGGCTGAATCTGGCAGACAGCGTTGGCGAGACACTCAGAGTTTGCTGTGCTGCTGTTGGACTCACAAAGGCGGATCACTTGAGCCTGCGTGGTCAGCTCGTCCTGTCCGCTCAGGTTGAACGGCAACGAATGACTTTGAGTCGCGCAGGCAACAGCGCCTTCGAAAGGCTGCGTGGAAGGTTGGCACCGGATATTCTGAGCGCACTCCTCGTTCGAGGTGCTGGCATTGGACTGACAAGCGTTGACCGCCGCGATTTGGGCGGAGCTTGGATCAAACGACTGCGCCGAAAAGGGCAAGAAGTGGCTCGAGGTCAGGCAACTGAATCCCGCGGAACGGGAGGGCGGAAAAATCGGCGGAGGTACTGGAATCGCGGGAGGATTGGGTTGGCCCGGGATGTGGCCCGGTGGGTTCACGGGAACGGCCGGTGGGTTAGGCTGCCCAGGAATGTGACCTGGTGGGCTCACAGGAACGGCAGGGGGATTCGGCTGACCAGGGATGTGACCTGGTGGGCTCACAGGAACGGCAGGGGGATTCGGCTGACCAGGGATGTGCTGGGCAAAGGCAACGGAACTCGCCAAACAAAGGGTAGCGACAGTGACGATCGACAATGTGAATTTCATAGGGCCTCCAATAGTGGGCACCTTAATATAATGCATTGCGTTATAATGCAATCACTCCCGCCTGGGGGCTTTCCAGAAGCCCAAAGTGGCTACCGACTTCCCCCAGGATGAACTCACAGATGAATTCACAGAAGCACTCACAGATGAATTCAGTAATTCCGGAAAAGACCTTCGACTGCAGGAGCTTTCTGAATGAGCTTCAACTGGAGGAGTTGCGCAGAGATCACTTTCCAACGCTCGGCGGTCATCTTTCCGAGTTCCGCGTCGGACTTCCTGTCGGGTACTCCGCCTGTTTCGCCCAAAATGAACGGCTTTTGCACTTCGGCCACTTCCTGAAAGGTGGCTAAATCCATCGATGGATTGAGCTTTGCCATGGTTTGATTGGCTTGATCCGGGGACTTCAAATACTCACCCCACCCTTGGCGCACGGCTTCGATGAAGGCCTTGGCTACCTGTGGATTTTTCTCGAGAAAGCTCCTGCGTGCGACAACGACCGTCGCGTAAGGATTGAACCCGGCATCGGCGATCAGGAAAGTCTTCGTAGGCTCGTTCTTCCTTTTCGCCGACAACGGCTCCGATGTGATGAAGCATTGCTGCGAGTAAGTCTTGTCCGTAAGGAAATTGCCGATCCCTCCGAGATAGGGAACCAGCTTGACCCGAGCTTTGGGAAACTTTCCCTTGAGATAGAGAGTGTGAGGGGCACCCCCTTGGATCGCCAAGGTACCCGGAGCCGCGAAAAGATCCTCCAAAGTTTTGAAGCCTTGGGAGGGATGGGACATCACTCCTTGTGGATTGGTCTGGTAAACCGCGAACAATGCAGTGACATCCGTTCCACGCTCTTGCGAAATGACGACTTCGTCGGCAGCCGAAATTCCGAAATCGGCTTTGCCGGTCGCGATCATCTGAACCACCGGCGTACCCGCTCCTCCCTCGAGCACCTCGACTTCGAGTCCGTTGTGCTTGAAGGCGCCACCGAGTTTCGCAGCGTAGAACCCGCCGAACTCGGGTTCCGCTTTCCAGTTCAAGGCGAGCTTGAGCCGGGTCGGCGAGGGCTCGGCCGCAAATGCCGAAACCGTGCAAAAAACAGCCAAAATCAAACTGAATTTACTTTTCATGACTTTCTCCCTTGTTCAGACGCATGCCAGCGCCCCAATGCGATCCGGGCAAAACCATTCACTCCGCCCACCAAAACCAGTCCCAAGAGCGAAGAAGCAAGCACCGCGGCAAATACTTTGTCGATCCTCTGCTGGGAACGGGCTGCATCCACGACGCTGCCCAATCCTCCTCCACCGATGAATTCGCCGACGATCGCACCGACCACCGCGAGTCCCGCAGCGATTCGCAAACCGGAAAAAACATAAGGGAGCGCGAATGGCAATCGGCACATCCGGAGGATGCGGCCCCTCGAGGCAGAATAGAGCCTGAACAAATCCACCAGCGCGGGATCCGTGGACTCGAGTCCGACCAAAGTACTCGCGATCACAGGAAACACGGAGCAGATGAAGCTGGAAGCGATCACCGTCGGCTGGCCGAAACCGAACCAGATGACCAGCAAGGGCGCGATGGAAATAATCGGCACCGTTTGGAAAAAAACCGCGTAAGGGTAAAATGCCCGCTTGGCGAGATCTGAAGTCGAAAGGAAAAGCGCGGCGCAGAGTCCGGTCACGAAACTGAGGGCTAGTCCCGCCAAGGCCCCGAACAGAGTGTTGCCCATCGCGACGAGCAACTCCGCCCGATCCTCTGAGAGGCTGTGGAGCACATCCGAGGGAGCGGGAACGATGTAGGATGGCAGAGCACCGAGCCTGACGGCCAGTTCGAGCACGAGCACAAGGACAGCCAAAGGGATCAGGGGCGGCAGGATGCGGAAAGCGGCTCGACTTCGGTTCAAGTCAACGCCTCCTCGGCCGGAGCTGCATCGTAAAGGCGTTTTACTTCGCGATGGAACGCGGGTGCCATGCGCAATGCTTGGGTCCGCTCGTCCGGGAGATCGATCCGATGATCATCCAAGATTCGGGCCGGACGCTTGGAGAAGACGACCACGCGGTTCGCGAGGAACACCGCTTCCGAGAGCGAATGGGTCACAAAAAGAATGGTCATCCCGAGAGTGGCCCAGATCCTTCGAAGCTCGACTTGCAAAGCGTGCCGGTTCGTCTCATCGAGCGCCGCGAAGGGCTCGTCGAGCAGAAGGAGGTTCGGATTTGCGACCAGGGCCCGAGCTACCGAAGTACGCATCTTCATGCCTCCCGAGAGCTGGAAAGGATATCTCGAAGCCACGTCCTTCAGACCCACCCGAGACAGTTCATCGAGTGCCCGGCGCTCGGAATCGATTCGACCGGCTCCCATCAACTCCCGAGGCAACATCACGTTTCGAAGGACGGTCCGCCAAGGCATTAACGTGGGCTCTTGAAAAACGAAGCCACGAGAAATCGAGCCCCCACCAGGAACCGCGATCAAGACCTTCCCTGCATCCGGCTGATCGAGTCCCGCCATCAATCGGAGAAAAGTGGACTTGCCACACCCAGAGGGACCCAGCAGGGCCACGAACTCACCGGGAGCGATCCGAAGACTGACGCGATCAACCACAGAGCCGGACTCGGGAAACGAGCGGACCACGTCTTGCGCATCGATCTGAGCTCCGGAGACAATCACGGTAGGGCTTGTTTCTCAGGACAAGCGGGCCGTGTTCAAGCTTAATCGGATTCCGGGAAAAATCCATCCTGCGGACGGGGGACTGCAACCGGCGCGGATCGGGAGTGTGCCTGCGCACTCGGCACTTCATCCTGGCCCGGGGATGGACTCTTCGATCGTCGCGAAACAGGCTTCGACTCGATGGCCGACTCTCCCTCTGAGGAGTCCTCGGAAGGAGATGCCGCTTCCGGAGTGGACTCCACCGGCGCAGGCTCCGCGGAAGGAGGAGCCTGTTTTCGAACCCGATGGACGGGATGGGAGTCGACTCTCAGCTTGCCTTGCTCCCAGGCTTTGGTGCGTTTTTTACGCTCTTGCTCGGGGTCCCCGTCCCACTTGACCGCGATTCCTTGCGCCAGAACTTGGCCCTCGCCCCCATCATCCGAGCACTCCGCTTGGGAATACGCTTCTGATTTCCCGTCCACCATGAAAACGATCGAGCGGATCTCGACTACGGCATCCGCTCCGCGCTCTTTCGCGCGCTTGACGAGATCGAGTGCCGCTTTGTTGAAGTAGTTCCGGCAAAGGCTCGACTCCTCCCAATCCTGGTTGAGGGTGTTGAAGTTGACCTTGGTGCGGACGAGACCGAGTCTGCGGAAGGCCCGCTTGGGCACGTCCACGAAAGCTTCCTTAGGAAAAGCGAAACGCTTCACTTTTTGCTCGGGCAACGAAGCGCAGCCCATGACTTGAAGGGCGCATCCCAGGCCCAATGCAGCGCCGAGCGCGATCCGAACCCTGCGCATCTTGCTCAGGTCGAGATTTCTCATCAAGTCTCGTCGTACTCGTAGCGGTTGCCCTTGTAATTGCGCAGCACCCACTTCTTGCCCACGTGGGACTCGACGTAGTTCGGAATCAGCGGGATTTTTCCGCCGCCTCCCGGGCAGTCGATCACATAGTGCGGAACCGCCATGCCCGAGGTCCAACCCCGGAGCTTCTGGATGATGTCGAGACCGGTCTGGACTGGAGTGCGGAAGTGGCCGATGCCCTGGGACTGATCGCACTGAAACATGTAGTACGGGCGGACACGCATCATCAGGAGCAAGTGATTGAGCTTCATCACTGTCTCCGCGTTGTCGTTCACGCCCTTGAGCAACACCATCTGATTGTTGATGACGCATCCGGCGTCGGCAAGTCGGGCGCAGACGTCGAACGCTTCCTTCGTGCACTCTTTCGGGTGGTTGAAGTGAGTGTGGATGAAGACGGGATGGTACTTGCGGAGCATGTTCACGAAGGAGTCCGTGATCCGCTGTGGAAGCGTGACCAGGTTCCGGGTTCCCAGGCGGAACACTTCGATGTGGTCCATCGCACGGAGGCGCGAGAGGATGTACTCGAGCCGATCATCGGAGTTCGAGAGCGGATCGCCTCCGGAAATGATGACATCGCGGATTTCCTTGTGCTCCTCGATGTACTTGAGCCCCGATTCGAGCTGGGCAGTCTGAGTTGCCGAGGATGGATCCGAAACCTTTCGTTTGCGCGTGCAATGCCGGCAGAACACCGGGCAATTGTGGGTCGTGTAGAAAAGAACGCGATCGGGGTACCGGTGGGTGATCCCCGGAACCGGCATGTCCTTCTCTTCTCCGAGCGGATCGTACAACTCGGTGTCGAGGATGGTCAGCTCCCCCATCTTGGGAACCGACTGCAGACGGATCGGGCAGTTCGGATCGTCCTTGTCGATCAGAGCCGCGTAGTAGGGGGTGATCCCCATGTTGAACTGCTCGTGCGACTTCTCGAAGGCGGCGCGCTCGTCGGCTGTGACGTTGATCACCTTCTCGAGCATGTCCATGGACTTGATCCGCTTCTGCTGCTGCCAGATCCAGCTGCCCCAATCCTTGTCGCTGGTCTCTTTCCAGACGTCAGGGCGCGCAGGTGAGTGGAAGCGATCACGGACAGTGTTTTTAGTGATGATTTCGTAAGCCATGGTTCATGCAAGGTTGCCAGAATCCCAAAAGACTGTAAACCTGGGAACATGGTCTCACATCTCTTCCTCGGCATGTCCTTGATCGGCGCTGAATGGGTCCTATGGCTTCTCCTGATCATTTCAGTCCTATCGATCAGCTTGATCGTGGAGCGCGCCCTTTTCTATCGCCAAGCCTCGCAAGGACTAGTCGAGTTCCGTAGCCAGATCCGCAAGGCCGCCGCCAACGGACAGTGGGACGAAGCCGCCCGCACGGCCAGTGCCCGCGCGCAGGGACGTGCCCAGTCCGCGGTGGACCTCGAATCAGGCTTAGCGGTCGCCGTCCTCGCCCATGCCAAAGGAACGAACGGAACTGCAACCGCGGGACGGACTGCCGAAGTCTTGACGGAAGTGGCGCAGGACGAGGTCGTCCGCGCAAAACTGAAGTGGGAACGCAATTTGGCCATTCTCGCCACTATCGGCTCCAACGCCCCGTTCGTCGGCCTCTTCGGGACGGTCCTCGGGATCATTAAGGCGTTTCACGACCTTTCCGCCCAGGCCGCTGCCGGAGCGGGTCCATCGACCATCACGGCCGGGATGGCCGAAGCTTTGATCGCGACCGCCGTCGGCATCCTCGTCGCGATTCCTGCAGTCGTCGCATTCAACCTGTTTAGCCGCCGGGTGAAACAGGCGCTGGCCGAAGCCGAAGCGCTCAAATGCTTCCTGGTCGGAAAGTTGGCCGAGTAGCTTATGGCGGGCTTCGCAACTTCTTCCGACGACGATGTGATTTCAGGAATCAACGTCACTCCCCTAGTCGACGTCGTCTTGGTCCTGCTGGTGATCTTCCTGATGACCGCGCCCGTGATTTATCAATCGGCGATCAAGGTGCAGCTCCCGAAAGCGCGCTCGGGCGAGACGAATCCCAAGTCCCCCCTCTCGTTCACGCTGACCAAGGACGGCACCCTCTCCTGGAACAAGGATCCGGTGGATTGGAGCCAATTGCCGGAGCGGCTCAAGGCCATGGGGCCGACCCTCGCCGACGAAAACGCGATGATCAGCGCCGACCAAGCCACGCCCCACGGCACGGTCATCCGACTCATGGATGCCCTCCGCCAAGCCGGCCTCACGCATTTCGCGCTGAACGTGGACGCTCAACCCAGCCCCTGACGATGAGCCTATGACCCGGAAACGAGTCGCGATCATCGGAGCAGGACCTGCGGGACTCGCGTGTGCCGACGTCCTCGTCCGAAATGGGATCCGGGCCGAAGTCTTCGAAGCTTCGTCTCACGTCGGAGGTCTCTCGCGGAGCTTCGAGCTCTGGGGGCAGACGGTCGACCTCGGGCCCCATCGGTTCTTCTCGTCCGACCGGATCGTCAACGAGTTTTGGAAGGATGTGGTCGGCGAGGATTTCACGCGAGTGGAACGCCTGACCCGGATCCACTACAAAGGACGCTTCTTCAAGTACCCGCTCGAGCCCTACAACGCGTTCGCCCAGCTGGGTCCCTGGGACGTCACGCGCTGCCTGCTCAGTTATGCCTGGGCAAGACTCTCCCCTCGGCGCACTCCCAAGACCTTCGAAGACTGGGTGACTCAACGGTTCGGGCATCGGCTCTTTTCTATTTTTTTCAAGACCTACTCCGAAAAGGTCTGGGGCATCCCCTGTTCCCGAATCGATGCGGATTGGGCTGCTCAAAGGATCAAGAAACTCTCACTTTTCGAGGCGATCAAGGGTGCCTTCCTCGGAAACCGCGGGAACCGACACAAGACTCTCGTCGAACAATTCGCTTATCCCCGCGGCGGAACCGGGACGGTCTACTCTCGATTGCGCGATCGCATCGTGCTCGGTGGTGGACAGGTCCACCTGAACGCTCCGGTCCAACGGGTTCTTCAGGACGGATCGGGTCGAGCCACCGGAATTGAACTTCGAAACGGTTCCGTCATCGAAGCGGACTTCGTCGTTTCGACCATGCCTCTGACCACTTTGATCCAGGGACTTGCCCAAGTTCCTGCGGAGATCGCCGAGTCGGCCAAACGCCTTTTTTACCGCAATACGGTGCTCGCCTACCTCGAAGTCGACCGCGAACACTTGTTTGAGGACAACTGGATCTACGTCCACTCACCTAAAGTCAGTCACGGACGGGTCACCAATTTCCGCAATTGGTGTCCTTCTCTCTACGGTGACTCCCGCTCCACGATCCTCTGCCTCGAATTCTGGTGCTTCGAGAACGATACTCTCTGGGGACTCTCCGAGGCTGCGATTGGGCAGCAGGCCGAACGGGAGCTCCGCCAGCTCGAATTGATTCCGGCGGACGCCCGAATCCTGAACTCCCGGATCGTGAAGGTCCCGAAGAGCTATCCAGTCTACGAAGCCGGCTATCACGAGCACTTGGATCCGATCGCGAAGTTCGTACGGACCCTTCCCAATCTCCTGGCGATCGGTCGTTACGGTGCTTTCAAGTACAACAACCAGGATCATTCGCTCTTGATGGGCCTCCTCGCCGCTGGAGAAATCGTGAGTGGCAAGGAACAGGGACTTTGGAACGTGAATACAGATTCCGGCTATCAGGAGAGCCGGGAGATCAACGCTTTGTTCAGGGCGCTGTGAGCGACCGGGCTCTATGGCCCTTTCTCCGGCGCCTGAATCCGATTTCGCCGACCACCATCAGAAGGAGCGTCGATCCACCGATCAGCGAGCGGAGAATCACCAATTTCCCCAAATCCACATGGAACGCCAGCCAAAGAAAAAGCACCGACTTGGCCAAAAAATAGATCATCCAGGCCCAAGTGACGCATTTCAGGTAACTAAGCCCCTCGGTACCGAGGTCAGGCTGGTAGCGTGCGGGCAAGGCTTCGGCGAACCAACCGATCAGCGGCCGTTGGGCGATCAACGAGGCACCGAAAACGACGCCCATCAAAGCATTCTGGAAAAACGGCTCAAGCCTGAATAACCGTGGGCTCGCCAAGAATAGATCGATCGACCCGAAGCTGACCGTGAAAAAACTGGCAACGGCGAAGAAAGGCGAGATCCTTTCGCCTTTGCGCCGACCCTGGATCATTTGAAGGATTGTGATGGCCACTGCCGCGGCAATGGCGGGCTTCGCACCCACTGCTTGAAAAAGCAGGAGGAAGGCGATCGGAACCAGGAAGTTCTTGGCGATGAAGTCCATCCAGTCGGGAGACTACACCGGAACCCCTGCCTTCAATCAGTTCAAAGCCACCTGCAGAGCACTCAGAAGCGCCTCGATTGCGAACGGCTTGCGGAGAACAGCTCGGACGCGACGACTATCCAGCGGGATCTGGGCCCCCGAAGCGGTCAAGACCAGGACAGGAATTGAGTTCCAGCGGCTATCCCCTTCCAGCGCTTCCAAGACTTCCCAACCATTCATGATGGGCATCATCAAATCCAAAAGAATTGCGTCAGGAACTCGAGTGGCGATTTGCGTCAACGCTTCGCGGCCATTCGCGGCGCAGAGGACTTCATGACCCTCGACTTCGAGGACATTGATAAGACTTTCACGAATAAAGACGTCGTCTTCGACAATCAACAAATGGCTCATAGGATCCTAGCT
>JAYVNB010000314.1:0-26409 GCA_043759365.1 Bacteriovoracaceae bacterium
AGCCAGTCGACGACTTCGCGCGCCGCTGGGGTCCCGAACTTCCCGTAACATCGGAGGAGCTCGGACTTTTGCGCGGCTGAAATCTTTTCGAGACCTTCATCCTGGAATGTCGCCAAGTCGGCCTCGAGTTGTTGGGCGAACTCGGCGCCTCCGACCGCCGCCGCTGCCCTCCGAAAGGCGGCGATGGCCGAGTAGTCCTCGCCCAAAAGATAATTCTCCCACAAGGTCAAGGCAGGGATTCGAGAGAGAGGGGACTGATTCATCGGATTGACGGCATGTCCCGAGACTAGCTCGGCGATGCCGGCAGGACGTCCGGTAAACCCCCGGAGATAGAGGAACTTGCACATTCGGTTGCCATCATTGACCGGGTAGTTATCCCAAAGAAAAGGTTTCCTTTCAAGACGGGAACCCACCGCCTTCAAATGCTCCATCGAAAACTCGGTCGAACAGACTTTTGGACCGGTCCAAAACACGTCCACTCGTCGGTCCAGTCTCTTTCCGAGTTCCTCAAGGTAGTTCAAGGGCGCTGTTCCGAAAACCTTTTCCAGCATGGGATCATCCGAGTAGTAGGTCGGGCACATCACGAAGCGCTTCGCCCGCGAGGCCTGAAGGACCGCATCGAGGATCTCCGCCTGGATTTCCGCGAGGCGGGGTAGATTGCCATTCATGTCGTCGAAGAGGACTGCGAGCCGGCCCACCCCGAACTCGACACCCTCCGAGTGCATCGTATCGCCGAGCGCCCGGAGATTCTGCGTCCAGCCGGAAGGAACCGGATCTCGCCAGCGCTTCCTCAAATAGGGATCACCCTTCGGGGCATAGAAGTAGAACGAGTAACCCGCACGTGCGAAAAAACCCGCCGAATCCTGCCGGTCTTCCCAACTCCAGGGTTCCCCGAAAAATCCTTCCATCAGCCCGAGTTCCGCATCCAAGTTCAAATGGTTCCGCGCCAGAAGCGAAATGCAGCGATATCGGATCGAAGCGAGCCCAGGACTAAAGTAAGCACCGCGAGATCATCGACAAATCCCCCCGGCAGAAAATCGGGGATCAAATCGATGGGGCTCAGGAAGTACAGAACAGCCCCCAAACCGAGGACGACGCTCCGCGAAGGAACCGCCTTGTAATCGCGCTTCGCCCAAGCGCCGATCATCGCAAGCATCGTGGTGAACTCTTCCCACACCTCTTGGAAGTGCTGCGGGTTGCGGGCTGCCTTGCTAGCCGTGGCAGCGAGGATGGCGATCACTCGGAGCCGATTGCCCATCAAACGGCGTGCAGCCGCGCGAAACGGCTTGAAAGCGACGCTTACATTCATGAAAAAATCCTTTCCGGACCTGGCCGCTCAAGCCAAAGAACTTCATGGCGCCTGGACTAGGGCGATCACCCGTGCCGAAGCGGGCTCGACTTCCAAGTCCTCTTGAAGACTGCCGTCCCTTGCCTTGAGCTCGATCATGCCGCGCGCCAAAGTTTTGGGTGAGATCGTGATCCTGAACGGCGCGCCGATCAAGTCGGCATCACTGAACGCAGAGCCCGCTTTTTCGTTGCGATCGTCGTAGAGCGTCTCGACTCCTTGGCGGGTCAGGGTCTCGTAGAGTTTCTCGGCAGTTTCGCGGACCGAAGGTTCATTGAGGTTCAAAGCGCAAATCTGCACCTGAAACGGGGCAATGGACTTGGGCCAGATCGGACCGTATTGATCATGCGACTGCTCGATCACGGATGCGATCGCGCGCCCCACGCCGATGCCGTAGCAACCCATGATCATCGGTTTGGATTTCCCGTTCGGATCCAAATAGGTGCAGGCCATGGCCGCGGAGTATTTGGTGCCAAGCTGAAAAATATTACCCACTTCGATCCCACGCGCCATGATAAGCGGTTGCCCTGTCAGCGGACAGGGGTCGCCTTCGCGGACACTCGCGACATCGAGCACTTCGACCGCTGAGGCGACTTTCGCCATGTCGCGGTCGAAATTGAAGTTCAGAAAATGAGCGTCTTCCTCGTTGGCTCCCGTGACGAGATTGGAACTCTCGGCAGCTGAGCGATCGAATATGATCCGGACCGACTTCGGATCGACGTTCAAGGGAGAGGCGAAACCGGGCACGGAGCCCAATGAGCGAATTTGCTCGTCGGTCGCGAACTTCAGCTCCTTCGCTTTGACATGATTCCGCAGCTTCGTCTCGTTCACTTCGAGATCCCCGCGGATCACGACAAAGACGATTTTCCCCTCAGGCGTTGAGTAGAACACCGCTTTCGCGGTTTTCGAAGCAGGTACTCCCAGGAATTTCGCGAGGTCTTCGATGGTCTTTTGGCCAGGGGTCTGGACTTTGTCGAGTGCTTTGGGCTCTTCTTTTTCGTATTTCCAAGCAGCTTTCGCGACTTCCCGATTGGCTTGATACTCTCCCCCAGGAGAGAGGAACAAGGTATCCTCCCCGCAGTCGGCGATCGCCATGAACTCATGCGCCGCTGCCCCTCCCATCATCCCGGTATCAGACTGGATCGAGACGACGTTTTTCATCCCGATCCGCTTGAAGATGCGGACGTAAGCTTCGTGGCAACGTTCGTAATACTGCTTCAAGTCTTCATCGGAGGAATGAAAGGAATAGGCATCCTTCATGGTGAACTCGCGGACCCGAATCAATCCTGCCCGAGGGCGAGCCTCGTCACGGTACTTGGTCTGGATCTGGTAAAGCATCACAGGCAGTTGCTTGTAGGAGTTCACTTCCGTCCGCACCAAATGGCAGACCGCCTCTTCGTGAGTCATGCCGAGGAGCATGTCTTTGCCATTGCGGTCCTTGAAACGAAGCAGCTCCGGGCCTACGGCTTCGTAGCGACCGCTCTCGTCCCAAAGCTCGCGCGGAAGGACCACCGGCATGAGCACTTCCTGACCCTCGATCGCGTTCATCTCCTCGCGGATGATGGCCTCGATCTTCTGCGCGATGCGTTTCGCGAGCGGCAGGAGCGAATAGATCCCGGTCGAAACCGGACGGACATAACCGCCCCGGATGAGGAACACATGACTGGGAGTCTGTGCATCCTTAGGAGTTTCCCGAATCCGCTTTCCCACCATTCGACTCATTCGCATAGGCGGAGGACTCTACCTAAACCCAAGGGATCCGTAAACAAGAGCCGGTGCGATCAGGTGGAAGTGCCTACGAGCTTCAGGTCAACCGTGAATTCGTCATGAATCATCTTGTCGCCCAAGCCCTCGAAGAATTTGCCGGACCCATAACGGATTTCGTACTTCGTCCGATCGATCTTCACGGTGCCGGTCGCCTCTGCCTTGTCCTTGTCCAAAGTCACGCGCGCCGGAAAAGTCACGGGATGGCTAATCCCCTTGATCGTCAAATCGCCCGTGACTTCCTGATTGGCCTGACCAGCTGCAGCTGCGGCGGCGGTGATCGGCTTCACCGAAGTGACCTTGAAGGTCGCAACCGGGTGCTTCTCGATCCCGAAGAAGTCGTCCGAGCGAAGGTGGGTCTCGAGCTTTTTCTTGTACTCCGGGTCTTGAAGGTCAGTGTCCTGGAGCGAAGTCATGTCGATTTCAAAAGTGCCTTCCTGGATCTTGCCCTGCTTCATCTGAAGGCTCCCGCTTTTCAACTTCACCGTGCCGACGTGCTTTCCGGTCACTTTGGTTCCGGTCCAATTCAGCACGCTCTGACCAGAATCAAGCCGGTAAGTCTGGAGCGCACTCGCGGAAGCCACTGCCTTGGCCGAAGCTTTGTTAGGGGCGGCGGATGCGCTGAAAGCGGTCCCCAGGGAGAGGAGGACATAAAGCGGGGCTGAAGAAGCGAAAGTGAATTTCATGGGGTGAGAATAGGATGGAAAGTGCCCTTCGGACTAGAGCGTAATCGAGAAACTCATTATTCGCGTGAATGAACAATCCCTGTCGAATCTACACCCTATTGAATGGACGAATGAGGGGTCGCGACCAGCCTGCGCTCCCCTTCAACTCGACGACCGCCTGCCGAAGTCGTGAAGACCGCCTGCGCCAGCTGGGGTCTAGCCCGCCGCATTCGGGATACGAGCAGAGGCGGGCTGGCGGCAGGCGCACGAGGAGCGGTGGCTTCGCGCAGCTTGACCGCGTCGACTCCCGGGAGCCAGACGCGAGCTTTGCGGATCTGGGGGGAGATCACTCCGGCCCGAATCTGCGGATTGTAACGTTTCAAATTTTCGAGTTCGACTCCCGATTGCCGAGCCAAGTACGACAAAGCGACTCCGGGACGCACAACGACTGGCTCGAGCTCCGGATAGCTCTCCTCGGGGATCGGTTTGTGGAAACCGAACTTCTCGTAGTGCGAAGAAATGATGATCGCAGCCAGGAACTTCGGGATGTAGTTCATGGTCTCGACGGGCAGGGCGCGTTTTTCGGCCAAGGTCCAGAAGTCCCGACTTTTCCCGCGCCGGATGGCATGGGCGATCCGCTCGGGACCCGCATTGTAGGCGGCGAGGGCCAAGTACCAGGAATTGAATCGGCGATGGAGATCAAGCAGGTGCTTGGCTGCCGCTTCAGTGGCGAGACCGGGATGGCGTCGCTCGTCCGTGTACGGATCGTAGCGCAGGCCGTAGCGGATCCCAGTCCCATGGATGAACTGCCAGATGCCGACTGCCTGCGCGTTGGATTTGGCATGCGTCACGTAACCACTCTCAATCATGGCGAGGTAATAAAGCTCCGGCGGCATCATGTGGCCGCGCAGCACCCCCTCGACCATCGGTTTGTAGCCAGCCCCCCGGTCGAGCATGCGCTGGAACAGCTCGTGCTCGCGGACCGCGTAATAATGGATCCACCACCGTACCCGGTAATCGATCTCGATAGGGACTTGGGAATGGACCTGCAGCGCAGCCCGTTTAACCCCGCGTTTGCCGTGGCCGTGTTCGAGCTGCGCATCGGCTTTGAGGATGTAGTCGACGACGTTGGCGTCAATTCGACCGATATCGCCTAGGATCAGGCTCTGGATGTCTTCGCGATGGTCATTGGCGATCGGTTTGGCAGAGGCACAGCCCGAAGCGGCCAAGATCAACCCGGCTGCCAAACTGAGGGAGGCCCAAACGGAAGCCGCCCTGAAGGTTGAAGTCATCCTCGTTTGCATGACGCAGGACGTATGACACGCCGCGACCTAATCCAAGCACAAAAAACGAAACAATCACCTTTACAAGTTATAAGATTGAGAGCCATTTTGCCGGGCTTCAGCCCGTTTGAGCTGAAGCCTGACTCAATGGAACTCAATGAATTACGCCATATACCCGACTTCTTTAGTCGGACTTAAAAGGACGTCATCCAGAACTCTTGGCGAGCCCAATCCTTGGGACTCGTTCAGGCGTTCCATCAAATTCGACTGGATCTCGCGAAACTCGTTTGGCAACTTTTCTCCCAATTGGTCGAAAAAGTCCTGCCTCGAACCGAGCTCCTTCTCCCAGATGTCTGAGTCGAGCGCAGTGAGGTCATCGAACCGCTCCCGGCTCATTTCCGGAACCAGCCCGTCCCAATTCAGGTCCTCATACGCAGGCGAGTAGCCTAGCGCGGTCTCACGGCGAGGGACCCGGCTATGCACGCGCTCGATGATCCACTGCAGGACTCTCATGTTCTCGCCGTAGCCGGGCCAAAGGTACTTACCGTCCTTCTTTCGAAACCAGTTCACTCCGAAAATTTTCGGAGCGCTTTCGCCTGCTTCCTTTCCGACTTGAATCCAATGCCTGAAGTAGTCGGCCACATGATAACCGCAGAACGGAAGCATCGCCATCGGATCGCGACGCACTTGTCCCACCGTACCCACGGCAGCAGCAGTGGTTTCAGAACCCGTCGTGGCTCCGAGATAGACCCCTGACTCCCAGTCGCGAGCCTGATAGACCAAGGGCACGGTGTCTGGGCGCCGTCCGCCGAAAATGATGGCGGAGATCGGTACCCCCTCAGGATTTTCCCAATCGGGATCGACCGAAGGACATTGCGACGCCGGAGAAGTGAATCTCGCGTTCGGGTGAGCGGCCCTGCGCCCGCACTCCGGCGACCACTCTTGCCCCTGCCAATCGGTGAGCCGCGGCGGAGGGGTTTCAGTCATCTCCTCCCACCAAACATCCCCTTCGGGAGTGAGGGCGACATTGGTGAAAATCGTGTTGCGCGAAAGCGCTGCCATGGCGTTGGGATTGGTTTTCAGAGAAGTACCAGGAGCCACTCCGAAAAATCCGGCCTCGGGGTTGATGGCCCGTAATTTTCCGAGCGAGTCTGGCTTGATCCAGGCGATGTCATCCCCGATGGTCGTGACCTTCCAACCGCTGAAGGAGGCTGGCGGGATCAGCATGGCGAAGTTGGTCTTGCCGCAAGCGCTCGGGAACGCCGCAGTCACGTAGGTCTTCTCGCCTTGCGGATTCTCCACACCGAGGATGAGCATGTGCTCGGCCAACCAACCCTCGTCGCGTCCGAGGGTGGACGCGATCCGGAGTGCGAAGCACTTCTTGCCGAGGAGGGCATTGCCCCCATAACCGCTTCCGAACGACCGAATCTCCCGGTCTTCGGGGAAATGAACGATGTACTTATGCTCCCGATTGCAGGGCCAACGGACATCGGGCTGTCCCGCTGCGAGAGGAGCGCCCACCGAGTGCAGGCAGCGGACGAAATGCCCGTCCTCGCCCAATGCCTCGAGCGCGCGCGCGCCCATGCGGGTCATGATTCGCATGTTGACGACGACATAAGGGGAGTCCGTGATCTCGACGCCGATCTGAGACAGCGGAGAACCGATCGGCCCCATGCTGAACGGAACCACGTACATCGTCCTGCCCCGCATCGACCCCTGAAAAAGGCCATCGAGCTTTGCCTTCATTTCCTTGGGGTCCATCCAGTTGTTGGTGGGCCCGGCGTCCGCGCGGCTTCGTGAGCAGATGAACGTGCTATCCTCTACCCGGGCGACGTCCGAAGGATCCGAAAGCGCGAGGAAACTGTGGGGACGAAGAGAAGGATTCAAGCGAGTCATCATCCCCGACTTCACCATCCGCACGAAGAGACGTTCGGATTCCGTTTCGGATCCGTCACACCAGACCACTTGATCCGGTTCACACAGTCTCTTCACCTCATCTACCCAGGCCTGCAGCTTTAGGTTCCTCATTCGTTCGGAAGCTCCTTATGAAGTCGTGAATGGGTCAGACTCGTATGCACGGAAAACGCCATTCCGCAGGGCAACATGCGCAAGCCGCACCGCGGATTGCTCTCTCCGGGCCGCCTGCTACATTCCTAGGCATGATCGTATTCATTTCCTGTCTCTCCTGGCTTCTCGCGTTCTCGACGGTTTCACAAGCCGCAACGTTTGAACTGCAGGTTCGCGCCAACGCTGAGGGTGGGTTCAACGCACCGCCTAGGAGTGCCTTTGACCAGGCCGCACCTATCCTCGACGAGCGGGGGCACGTAGCAGCCTCACTCCTCGTGGTTCAAGGCAGTGCCCGACCCGGCCTCTGGTACGGGGGCCAAGGTCACGGAGGGTTGGTGTACCGCGCCCCGGACGAGGAACGGGTACTCACCTCCCTTTCGTTTCACTCCTCCGGGCAAATCATTTTCAACCAACTCGTTTCCAGCGGCACCTCCGACGGAATTTTCCGATTCGATCCTGCCACGAGCGTCTCCGAAAAAATCCTGGCCGCCGGCGGTCCGTTCGCAATCATGTCGTTCTCCTCGGTCAGACTTCTCGACGTGCAAGGTTCTCGATTGGCGTTTCGCGCGAACGACTGGGATGGAAACCGCTCCCTAATCCTGCAGCCACTGGCAGGATCACCTCCCCCCAGTGGACCTCATCGCCTCGCTTCTGAATACGCCGCCGATCCCACCAGCCCGTTTCACTACCTGTTCAGTCCTGAGATGAACGAATCCGGCCGAGTCGTCGCGAAAACCCTCGATGGGAACGGGCGGGATCGTCTGATGGAATGGCTTCCCGATGGGCGTGCCACCGAGATCCCGGTCGTCGGGCGTGAGGTCGGTCCGGGGCTTCCGCGAATCATGGGAATCGATAATTCCGTAGCGCTGAGTTCGGACGGGAAATTGGCTTTCATCGGCCGCCTGGAGGGGGGCGCACGCGGCGTCTATCTCTGGGACGGAAGCACTCTTCTCGAAGTGGCACACACTCGATCCGGCGGCCCGCTCAGGGAAATCGAGTACTTCGCGCCGGCTGTGAACCGCAATGGCCGGGTCGCGTTTCGTGGCAAGGATGCGGCTGGTCTTCAAGCCATCTTCGTGGGAAACGGCAATCGACTTGAACGCGTGATCGGAAAACACGACCCGATTAACTCCGACCTGGGCCCAGCCCGCATCCAAAAGGACAACGAGCACGATCCCGTGTTCTCGGGAGGCGTCTCCCTGAATGATCAGGATCAGCTCGCGTTCCGGGCGACCTTGACTCCGGCCGAAGACCCACAAAAGGAATGGGGAGAGGGTCTCTATATTGCTCAACTCTCGCCTCAATAACCCTCAATAACCCTCAATAACCCTCAATAACCCTCAATAATCCTCAAGAAGTGAGTTCAGTGAAGTAGGTAGCCTTCAGGCCGCGGCCGACCTTCCCCAGGGAAGCGCTGCTGAATCATAATAGGCCCGGAATCGTTTGACTCGTCCTCCCTCGATTCCGAGAAGTGTGACGCCTTGATACTCGAACCTTTCACCATTGCGAAGCTTGCCCTCGGAGATCCACTCGAGGGTCACCAGATCCTCATGATCCGTGCGATGAATGAACCGGGAACGCACGCTTTCGAACGCATGCAGGTATTCGGTCCAGAATCGCCGCGCGCCCACTCGGCCCTGGTAAGGGGTGTGCGCCATGAGATTTGAGATTTCGCAGTCCTCGCAAAAAAGGCCTGCCAATGGCTCCAGTGCCTTTTGAGTTTCGAGCGCCTCTAGGGCCTGGATGAACCGGTCGCCTATTAATTTGGATGGGGTCATACCCCTCCTATTGCGAGGGCTGTGCCCGCGCGCCGACCCTCTCCAGAGTCCTTGACGAACGCTCGCCAGATTCGCATGATGCGGGCCGACCATGAATCTCCACTACCAACTCACTCCCCTAGAATTCCGCCAAGCTCACCGAACCCACCTTCGGCGCACCCTCTTCACTCTGAAGAACCTGCTCCTGCTCAGCTTCGCGCTGTTTCTCGGGTTTCTTCAAGCGCAGGCTCTGGGCCCTCAAAGTTGGGCCAATCGATGCTTCGGTCTGATCGCGATCGCCGTGATCGGCTTCATCGCTTACTCCTACGTCACACTTCCGAAGAGGCTGTACCGCCGCTTCCACAGCAGCGACCCAGTTACTGTCTTGGAATTGAAACAGGGCTCCTCCGGAGCTTTGGAAGTGCGCCAAGGCGAAATTCGCCGCACTTTCGAAGCCCAGGATATTTCCCATGTGACTCGTCAAAGGGGCCTGCTCCTGATTCACCCCCAGGGTGGAGTACCGATCGCAATCCCTGAGCGAGCGCTGGCGTCATGCGAAGACCAGGATACGCTGCACGCCTTTTTGGCACGCAGTTTGTAACCTCTCGAGGCATGGTAGGAAAATCTGATCTGCCCTTCAAGCCTATTTCCTCGGCCACACTCGATCTGGAACGCGAGGCGTCCATGGCCGACGAAGGGGGCGCTGCTGCTGCGCAAATGGAGCGACAGCCCGACGACAGCACGACAGGTCGCTCCCGAAACCCCGACGAATGGGGTGGACGTGCACGCATCTATCCATTTCCAAGAAAATGGAGAGCACGGCTGAACGCACGCCGCACGCGGGTTTCCGACGCCGCGAGCGGAGATCGGATTCGCCCAGACCACCTTTGGCTGTGGATGATGGGTGCCGGAATCCTCTGGGTGGGAGCCTGGAAGCTGCGGCAATCCAGATTCGCCTCTCCACTTCGAATGAGAGTCTCCTGAATCAATCGAGTCGAGATCGATTGCGGTTCGTCCCGGGGGCTTCTTCTTGAAAACGTGCTAACTTTCGCTTCATGCCTGCGCTAGACACGTTCTTCGAAACCGTTCAGTCCGCCTGCCTACCCGCCGTCTGGTCGCGGGGTATGGCCTTGGTGCGAACCTTTTCAGTCACGCCCGATCCCTCGCGTGACCCGAGTGAAAAAATTTTTCGAGTCCGAATGCCCGATCGACCGGTCAGCGCCAAGGTCTCGCTTTGGTGGGAGGACGAGGACTGGTTTTGCGATTGCGGAGACCGCAATGACCCTTGCGCACACGTAGCGGCGGCCGTCATCCATTGGAAGGCCCCGCCGAAAGCACCTACTGCTTCTTTGGACGGGGCCGAGCCCCTTCCTTCGCCGAAAACTTCGAACTCCCCACGGGTTCAATACGAATTCACCCGTTCTCCTGAAGGGTTTCTGAATTTTCAACGAGTCCTGACTCAGGAAGGCAGACTCATCCCACTTCGTGAGTCGCTTGTCGCCTACATCGGCGGCATTCAATCCGGGAGGATCCCGGGTGCGCTTCCCAATTGCACCCAAGCCGACTTCGCCCTCGATGCCCTGATCAGTCAAGGAGCCCAGGGTCGAGTCCCGACGAGCATGATGGCTCTCCTTCTTGAGAAACTGCGTGAAGCTTCACCTTCTACCCTCGACAGTCAGCCGATCCAAGTTTCGTCACGAAAGCTCGAGACGCGCGCACTCCTGAAGGATGAGCGCGGCGGGTTCCGCCTGACGCTTGCTAGGGATACCGAAATCACCGAAAACTTCAAAAACGGAGCTGCCCTTTGCGGTGACCTGCTGCGCCCGACAGGCGAAGCGGCCTTAGCGACGCGTGAGCTGGAAGCCTTCTCCGGCGAAGGCACTTTTTTCCCGGTTGGCCGAGGACATTGGCTCGCTTCCGAGTACCTTCCCGGGCTCGAAGCGAGGCTTCCGGTGCTGATCGAATCCTCGAACCTCCCCGCAAGGGTCGAGGCGCGGCCCCGCATCGTTCTCGAACTCGACGAAGAAAATCCAGAAAAACTTTCGATCCTCCCGAGACTCCTCTATGGCGACCCCCCGATCGCTGAAGTCCTGGGTTCCGAGCTCGTCGCCCTCTCCCCGCGGTACGCCGCCCTTCGTGACCTGGCTGCCGAAAAGGAGGCACTGAGAAAACTGCAGGGAGAGCTCCACCTTCAGCCTCGTCAGCGCATTGAACTGAGCGGTCCCCAGGCCGTTCAATTCCGACTGAAACTCAAGGACTGGGAAACCACGGGTCGCGGGGCCGATCGCTTCACTCCGCAGGCGCGGCTAGAGCCTCGGATGGAATTGGTAGGCCGTGCGTTCAAGCTCAGCTTCGGCTCCCCAGGCAAAGAAGCTGATCCCACCCGCGTATTTCAAGCCTGGCGCGAAAACCAGAGCTTCGTCCCCTTGATCGACGGGGGCTGGGCGGAACTCCCCGGCGACTGGCTCGCGCGCTACGGCGAGCGCATCCTCAAGCTTCTGCAAGCCCGTGATGAAAAAGGAGAGCTTCCCTCCCAGGCGCTCCCGGCGCTTTCGGAAATGTTCGTCGAAAGCGGCGCCATCGAACCGGTCTCGCTCCGGAAACTCCGCGAAACACTCGAGACTTTCGTCGGAATGCCGCGCGCCAAGCTGCCTTCGGATCTCACGGCCTCTCTCAGACCCTATCAGGTGATTGGCGTGGACTGGCTGAGGTTCCTGGGCGACCAAGGCCTAGGCGCACTCCTTGCCGACGACATGGGACTCGGAAAAACCCTTCAAGCCCTCTGTGCCATCGAATCCCCCGCCCTCATCGTCGCCCCGACCAGCGTGCTCGCGAGCTGGAGCGAACAAGCCCGGAAATTCCGCCCCGGTCTGAAAGTCTCTCTCTACCATGGCGCCGGAAGGCGGTTCGAGGAGAAGGCCGACTTGGTCTTGACCAGTTACGGCGTTCTCCGAGCCGACGAAGAGCTCTTGGTTTCACGCGCCTGGAAGACTGTGATTCTCGATGAGGCGCAGACCATCCGGAACACCGGGAGCCAGATCGCTCGCGCCGCGCACCGCCTCAGGGCCGAACGGAGGATTGCGCTGTCGGGAACTCCCGTGGAGAACCGGTTGGAGGATCTATGGAGCCAATTCAGGTTCTTGAATCCGGGAGTCCTCGGCAGTCTCGAGGAGTTCCGGGAGGAGCTCGCCCAACCCATCGCGCGCGGAAACCCGGAAGCGGGGCTACGCCTCCGCAAGCTCACTCGACCCTTCCTGCTCCGACGACTGAAGAAGCAGGTCGCCCCCGAGCTGCCTCCCCGGACAGAAATCGTGCTCCGCTGCGAACTCGACGAGGAGGAGCGACGCACCTACGGGGCCCTTCTCGCTTCGGCCCGCCGCGAAGTGGTCGAGAAAATCTCGGAAGGAGGGAGTATTCTCGGAGCACTCGAAGCCCTCCTTCGCTTGCGACAGGCATGCTGTCACCGTTCGATGATTCCCGGCGAGGCCCCCGGCCTCCGATCTTCCAAGACCGAGCTACTTTGGGAAACCCTGGAAGCGTCGATCGCCGGCAACCACCGAGCCCTCGTTTTCTCGCAGTGGACTTCTTATCTGGATCAGGTTGAACCCGGACTCTCGGCTCGAGGCATCCGATTCAGCCGCCTGGATGGCTCAACTTCCGATCGTGGACGAGTGGTCCGGGAGTTCCAAGATCCCGCCGGTCCTTCGGTGATGCTGATTTCCTTGAAAGCCGGAGGAGTCGGGATCACCCTGACTGCGGCCGATCACATTTTCATCCTGGACCCCTGGTGGAACCCTGCAGTGGAGGAACAGGCGGCGGATCGCGCCCATCGCATCGGTCAGGAGAACCCGGTTCTCGTCCATCGCCTCGTAGCGGAGGATACCGTGGAAGAACGCATCCTGCTGCTGCAGCAGGAGAAACGCAAACTGGCCGCTTCCGTACTGGATCCCGAAGCTGAAGGGAGCTCCGCGGGGACCTTGACCCGCGAGGATCTGTTGGGCCTCTTGGGAGAATGAATTTTCTTGGGAAAATGAAACTCAGTTGAACTCACTGGCTCGCAGCTTGGACGATCTGATCGAATCCGGATTCCACGAGGCCTTTGGATTCGGCGACCGCGCGACTCTGGACCAATGCCTTCTCTTCACGAGCCAGATCTTGCGCCCGGCGAAGGCACGCGCGGATCACGTAGTCCGGGAGGTCCTTGTCGGAAACAGCGCTCGCGCAGAGTTCATCGCTCGGGGTCGCCATCGGTGGGGCGATCGCATCCATACCGCCAAAGGATTCGCCTTGCGCGGTCTCTCCTTCGATCCCTTGCCCTTCCAAAGGAACACCGTCAGCAGCCCAAGATTGGACAGCCGAAAAAAGCATAAGGCCGGCGGCGGCCATCAAACACATCAGGGTCATTCGACCAGGTAGAACTGCAATCATGGAAGCCTCCAAAACAACACACGTTCAACATAGCTCCCTGGGAAGGGAGCACTTTGGATGACTTTAATACTAGAGGCTCGGGCAAGGGTTGACAATTGTGTCCCGCCCGACATGGGGCCCGGAATCTCAGGCCACTTCCCGAAGCTTCAAGAGATTGGTCAAGCGATCCGCGATCGAGTCGAGCGGAAGTGATTCGTGGATCGCGCCGACTTCCACTGCGACTTTCGGCATCCCATAAACCACACAGCTTTCCTCATCCTGGGCGATGTTGTAGCTCCCGGCCGCCTTCATCGCGAGAAGCCCGTCGGCGCCGTCGCGACCCATGCCGGTGAGGATCACGCCGATCGCATTGGATCCCGCGTACTTGGCGACCGACCTCATCAGGAAATCCGCCGCCGGCCTCACACCATGGAGCAAGGGCTCTTGATGGAGTCTGACGTAATAGTAGCCCCCTGAGCGGACGATCTCCATGTGGAAGTTCCCCGGCGCAACGAGTGCCCGTCCGGGCATGACTTGATCGCCATCCTCCGCTTCCTTCACTTCGAAAGGGCAGATTCTGGCCAAATGATCGGCATAGGTCTTGGTAAAAACCGGCGGCATGTGCTGGACGATGACCGTCCCGGGAATCCCCGAGGTCATCCGGGGAAGCACTTGCTTCAGAGCCTCAGTCCCTCCGGTACTCGAAGCGATCGCAAGGATCTGGTGAGTGGTCTTGGCCAGTGCTCCGGATGACTTCAGACGCGAAGCTTGAGCGAGGGAGGCCGCGGGTTTGCCAGCCAATCGAAGCGGACTTGCTCCGCGAAGTCTGGCTTTGGCAGCAGCTTTGACCCGCAGGACGACTTCCTCAGCCATGGCTTCGAAAGAACGAGTGACGTCGATCGCGGGCTTCGCCAGGACATCGACCGCTCCCGCTTCGAGGGCACGGAGCGCCATCTCGGATCCATGCGCGGAGAGACTCGAGATGATCACGGTCCGAGTCGGAAAGTGCTGCATGACTTTCTCGAGAAAGGTCACGCCATCCATCCGGGGCATCTCGATATCCAGGGTCATCACGTCGGGCTTCAAGGCCACGAGTTTTTCACGGGCGACATAGGGATCGGGAGCGGTGCCCACGACTTCGATCTCGGGATCGGACGAGAGGAACCGCGTCAACAAATTACGAATAATGGAGGAGTCATCGACGATGAGGACGCGGATCATGCAGCTCTCCGGTAAACCGCGGGCGCGGCGCCTGTCAAAAGGGGTGTTTTCATGGCACCTGATTCGGAATGACCCAGGAAAAGATAGCCCCCGGGCGCCAAGCATTCTCCGAGGCGATGCACGACCTCGTTGGCAGTTTTGGCTTCGAAATAGATCAATACGTTTCGACAGAACACGATGTCGAACCGATGTTGGAAGGGATACTTGTCCTGCACGAGGTTGAGTGGAGCGAAGCGGATCATCCTGCGTAGGGTGTCCACGGCTTGAAATGCGGGGCCATGCTCCTCCTGCACAGGCTTAAAGTACTTTTGACGAAGCGCGGGAGGGATGGAGGCGGCCTCGTTCTCGGTGTAGACACCGCGCGCTGCATAGCCGAGCGGCACCGGATCGATATCAGTCGAAATGAACTTCACGTCCCACTGGGCAGGATCCGGCAAGCATTCCCTCAAGACCATTGCGATCGTGTAGGGTTCCTGGCCAGTGCTGGCCGCTGCACACCAGATCCGAAGCTCCCGGGACCTCGCCTTGACCTTTTTGTCGATCAGCTCGGCGACGAGTTTCCGAAGAATCTCGTAGTGCTGACCCTCGCGAA
This sequence comes from Bacteriovoracaceae bacterium, assembly GCA_043759365.1. GTDB lineage: Bacteria > Bdellovibrionota > UBA1018 > UBA1018 > UBA1018 > JAYVNB01. Next base: position 15,102 of record JAYVNB010000314.1, read on the forward strand.
AAAAATGAGTCGTATTGGTGGTGAGGGCCGAGACGAATTCCTGCTGAGCTTCCGAACCCGAGGTGCGCAAAAACTCAGCATACTCGGCGTAAGAGTCCAACCCGATGTCCCTAAGCACCGACGAGAGCCGACTTGCCATCAAGGAGCGGTTCTTGGGAGTCTCCGGCAAATTGATTCCCGCGATTTCCCTGAGAAGCAGAGCCAAACCCATGAACCCGCGGGCATCGTCCTGGAGGTCGTCAAAGAGCTTCCTTCCGTCGACTAAACCTTGACCGATGGATTGGGCGTCTCTCCCCTTTTTGTCTTTCACGCGACGGTTCCCAGCTTGCGTCCCGGATTCTGACCTAAGGTATGGGGATCCAGCACCAAAGCCACTTTTCCATCGCCAAGAATTGCTGCTCCGGCGATTCCCTTGGTCTGACTGAAGTTCGGTCCCAAAGGTTTGAGCACGACCTGGGCCTGACCCAGGACCCGGGAAACGCGCAAGGCAACGGTCTGCCGCCCGGTGTCCACGAGAAGCATGGTCTTGCCCCGCTCCGTTTGATCGTCGATGGCCCGGGAGTGCAGCAGGGATTCGAGGTCCAGGGTAGGCATGATCGTCTCGCGATGGTTCAGGACTTCGACACCGTTACTCATCCGGACCACCGAGCCGGCCTTGATGTTGACCAACTCCCGGATAGTCTCGATCGGGAGCAAGTAGAGCTGGGTTCCGACTTCGACGATCATGCCATCGGTGATCGACGTCGTGAGCGGAATCGAAATCGAGAAGACACTTCCCTGCCCATCCTGGCTTTCGATCTCGATGGTTCCCTTGAGTTTCTCGATATTGGTTTTGACGACGTCCATGCCGACCCCGCGACCGGAGACGTCGGTGACCGCCTCGGCCGTCGAAAATCCGGGTGCGAAAATGAAGTTGAAGACCTGGCTGTCGGTCAATGTAGAGGGGTCCATGTTCTCCGGAACCAGCCCTTTTTCAATGGCCTTCCCCAAGATCCGATCGCGGGGAATCCCATTTCCATCATCCTGGATCTTCACGACGATGCGCCCCCCGATCTGTTGGGCGGAAAGATGGATGATGCCCTTGTCCTGCTTGCCACGTTCGCGCCGGGTCGAGACCTTCTCGATCCCGTGATCGAGCGAGTTGCGCACCATATGCATCAGCGGATCACTGAGAAGCTCAACCATGGTTCGATCGATTTCGGTATCTTCGCCCGACATGTGGAAGTCGACCGGTTTTCCGAGCTTGACCGAGAGATCGCGGATAATCCGCTGGGTCTTGAGAAACATCCCCTTGAGAGGGGTCATGCGCATACTCAGCGTCTTGTCCTGGAGCTCTCGGATGGTCTTATCCATGAGCGAAACAATGGAGTTCAGGCGCAAGTCCTGAGCATACGTCGCAGTCTGGTTCATCAACTGGCTTTTGATCACAACCAATTCGCCCACGATATTGAGCACGTTTTCGACTCGATCCGCGTCGATCTTGATGCTCTGGGCTTGGGGGATGACTGAACCCGTCGATGGGGGCGCGCTCGCAGGGGGAGCTTGAGAAATAGTAGGAGGAGAAGACGGAGGAGGAGTCACGCTCTGACTCGCCTTCACCTGCGATTGAGTTTCGGAGGCAAGGGCGACCCAAGTCTTCGCCTCGTCCGATGGGGCAGCAGGCTCCGGGGCGTGCGCCCCTCCTTCAGCCTTCGCAATCAGACCCCTGACTTCGAGACGAAGCGCTTCCACATCCCATACCGAAGGATCTTTGCGCTTAAGCATTTCGATTCGATTCTTGAAGGCATCACCCGATCGCAGCAACACCGAAATGACCTCCGTGTCCACGAGCTCAGGACGTACTCTCAGGAGCGAGAGGTAGTCCTCTACCACGTGGGCGAAACTCGCCAAGTCCGTAAACCCGACGGCAGCGCCAGTCCCTTTCATGGAGTGCGCCAGGCGGAATATCTTGCCCAGTTCATCCGGCCTGACTTGAGGGTCCTCGAGCTTGAGGAACGACTCTTCACAAGTTTCAAGCAGGAAAGTGACTTCGTCGAGGAAGTCTTTCCTGAGGCTCTCCAGAAATTCCTGATCTTCGGATAAGTTCATTGCAGAGAGCATTTCGGAGAGTCTCGTCGCCACCTTGAATCCTCCCTGAACCTATGAAGAAAAGTCCTTAATGAATCGCAATCAAGATGGAATCACGAAGAAATTATGGAGCTTCCACCCCGATTCCATTCTGATTTCGTAATAGTCGTAAAGTCGCTCATGGAGAACGCATGCGATTCCGAAATGAAACGCATGGTCTCTTCCGTCCTCCTGGCGTTGATCAGTTCCCTGAGCTCCTTTTCGGCGACCGCTGCGGAGCCCACCCCAGCACGCCCGGCTCCGCCCGGGATGGCTGCGTATGCAAGCCTGGTCGAGGGCAACACCCGCTTCAGCGAAGGTCAGTCCAAACGGCCCAACCAGGATACGGAGACCCGCCAGCGCCTTTCACAAGGTCAAAGCCCCCATGCCATCGTGCTCTCCTGCAGCGACTCCAGGGTCCCTCCCGAGCTGGTCTTCGACCAAGGCTTGGGTGACCTGATCTCGATTCGAGTCGCAGGCAACGTCCCATCCAGTGATGCCATCGCCAGCATCGAATACGCAATCGAACACATGGGCTCAAAACTCGTGGTGATCCTGGGCCATGACTCCTGCGGGACGATCAAAGCCGCCCTCCTCGTGCCCGAAGGCAAGAGCGCCGGTACCCCGGATGTCGACCAGCTTCTGGCAAAAATCCGACCCCACATCCATCCCGCCGGGACCACGGATCCCACACTGGCGGTTGCGGCCCACGACAACGTGCATGCGACCGCAGAAGCCTTGATCCGCCGCTCAAGCCTCATCCGGACCAAGGTCCGGTCTCACGAAATCGTCCTCGCCCAAGGCGTCTACCGACTGGGTACGAGTAAAGTCGAGTTCTGGGACGTCGGAAACACCTTCGACGATCCGATAGTCGACTCACCCGCCAAAGCCCTGGCTCCTCCCGAACTCAAAGTGAGAAAGCCCGCCTCGATCATCAAAAAACCCGCGCCGACCGCGCCACCCCTCGTAAAACCGCAAAAGTCCTCGCCTCCGCCTTCTGCACCTGAAGTCAAACCCGCTTCGCCCGGCAGCGCCTGGAGCGAGGCTACGAAAGAAACCTGGGGATCCACTCCATGAATTCGAAATCCATTCCTGCATCGCCCGGCATTGGCTCCTGGTTTCGAGGTGTTCGCGGAAAGCTGCTCTTGATGAATGCAATCCCGACCTTGATTATCGGAGTCCTCCTCGGGATTTCCAGTCGGACGGTGACTCAACTCGTAGCAGAACTGACTCAAGCCGATACGGTCACGACTCCAGCCCTGATCGACCTTCTGACGATGGATCGCGCCCTAAACGGAGCGGCCCGTTGGATGTGGGCCACTTATGTCAACCATGAGCGAGCTGAGCGAGAGCAAACGCTCGCATCGGGACGAAAACAACTGGAGGAGTTCAAGGCCCACTTGGAAAACTACCGAAAGTCCTCCCACAGTCCCGAGATTCAAGCCCAGGCATCTCTCATCGATCAACACTGGGAACAGGCGCAATCTGCCGCCCGTGAAGTCTTTGAACTCATGTCAAAACACACCCCCACGGACAACGAGTCCGCGCGGCAAAAGTTGACCAACTCCTTCCGCCCAGAAACCGGAGTCATCGCGAAAGCGATTTCAGAAATCATCGCTTACGAAGAGCATGCGGCCGAAGTCGAGACGAAACAGAGCCTAGCGGGAGCGGCACACGATCAAAAAGTCATGCAAGCCTCAGGTGCAATTGGAGTCCTTGCCCTCCTCTTTATCGGATTCTGGATCTCATCGCACTTGGCCAAAATTCTCGCTCGAGTTACATCCGAGATCTCCGAAGCCGGCGAGCAAGTTCGATCGGGCTCGAGCCAACTTTCGGCCGCTTCCCAACAAGTCTCCTCAGGATCCACTGAGGCCGCTTCCGCTCTCGAAGAGACCGTTGCTTCAGTCGAAGAGCTCTCCAGCATGGTCAAGCTCAATGCCGATAACGCGAAACAAGCAGCGACTCTCGCGCAAAGCTCGAGTGTTTCGGCCGAAAACGGCGAGTCCCAGATCCACGACCTCATCGCTTCGATGACCCAGATCGCGACTTCGTCGAAAAAAATTGAGGACATCATCAACGTCATCGATGACATCGCGTTTCAGACCAACCTGCTTGCACTCAACGCAGCAGTCGAGGCTGCTCGAGCCGGGGAACAAGGCAAGGGTTTCGCGGTCGTCGCCGAGGCTGTCCGCAGTCTCGCCCAGAGAAGCGCCTCAGCCGCCAAGGACATCACAGTCTTGATCCAGGAGAGCGTGTCCCAGATTGAAAAAGGCTCCCGCACCGCCGACCAAAGCGGCGCTGTCCTCAAGGGCATCGTGGTTCAAGTGAAGAAAGTCGCCGACCTCAACCAAGAGATCGCCTCTGCCTCGATCGAACAAGCCAATGGGATCGGGCAAATCTCCAAAGCGATGAACGAACTCGATACTTCGACTCAGGCCAATGCATCGGCTTCTGAAGAAGTCGCAGCCAGCGCTGAGGAGATGTCCTCCCAAGCGGATCTGCTCCGCAGCTTAGTCGGAGAGCTCTCCGTGGTGGTGGATGGTCGAAGCACTCGGGCCGAGACCTCCTCCCGTGCCGCTCCCGCCGCTTCGCGAAGCACGCCTTCAATCCGCTCCCGTCCTCACACGGAGGCACTCGCGCAACCTCGGGCCCAAGTCAATCGCCCTTCAAAGACCCCGCCCCACCGGGGTCAACCGAAACTCGTCGCGCACCCGGGCGGTAAGTCCAAGTCCGCTGTCTCCGCTCCTTCGAGTGGCGCAGCCACTATCCCGTTTGACGACAGTCCCACGACCGGCCTAGGCAAGGTCGGAACTACGGAAGGATTTTAAGATGAGTAGCTCCCCGAAAGAAAATCCCTCGCTCGCAAAACCGGGTCAGTACCTCACGTTTGAGATCCGGAGCCAATGCTACGGTGTTCCGATTGCAACCGTTCGGGAGATCAATCGGGTCACCGACATCACGGCGGTCCCCCACACTCCGAGCTTCGTGGCTGGCGTGATGAATTTGCGCGGCAAAGTCATCCCGGTCGTCAACCTCCGGCTGAAGTTCGAGTTCGAAGCCGCCGCCCACACCCGCCAAACCTGCATCATCGTCATCGAAGGCGACAGCGGTCAAGTCGGCATGATCGTCGACTCGGTCACGGGAGTCATCGACTTGGTCCACACTCAGATCGAGCCCGCCCCCGTGATGGGAGACCAAGAGAAGCTGGGCTTCGTCACCGGCATGGGTAAGGCCGAAAACGGAGTGATCATTTTGCTCGACATCGTCCGGGCACTCTCGATCGCCGAACTCATCGAGAAGGTCGGCGCCCAGGCGTCGGCCGCTTGAACCTGATTTCAACTATTTCTTCTTTTTCAAAATAGAAAAGGTACACATGAGCAATCTCTCCCTCTGGTTCAGCGGACTTCGTGCAAAACTCCTCATTCTAGTCCTCACTCCGACCCTGGTCCTCGCAGGTCTCGTGGCGTTCGCTTACGTCCAGTTGCAAAAGGGTGAGGAGTCCCTCACCACGGCGAACTTGGTTCGCACTCCGACCATCATCCACACCGGCAACATGGACTCAACGATGAATGGGATCCCTCGCTGGATCTGGACCACCCTGGGCTCAAGCGACGCCAAGGAGCGCGAAAACACGGTGAAACGAGCGCAGTCGGAGCGTGCCGAATTCATCGAGAACCAAAAGGCTTACCTAGCCCTGCCCCACTCCGAAAAAATGAAGGAGCTCTACAAGCCGATCGAAGACGCTTGGCCGAAAGTGGACCAAGCCGTGACCGAAATCCTCGAAGGGCTCGCTAAAAACGATCCGAAGTCGGATGAAGCGGCCAAGCAGATCCTGATTACCCGGTTTCGCCCCTCGGCGGCAATCGTCTCCAATACCCTGGACTCGATGAGGGAAGTCCGTCTCGAAATGATGAAGGCCGAAACCACGCGAGACCTCGCCGAGTCCGATCGTGCCCAATCGATTATGATCCTCACGGGCGGTATCGCCGGCGGCATGATCCTTCTCTTCGGCCTCACTTTAGCCGCTCGCCTCTCCAGCCTGCTCGGTCGGATCTCCGCCCAGATCGCAGACTCGGGAAATCAGCTCGGCTCGGCCTCTCAGCAACTCTCCGCTGCTTCTCATCAAGTTTCGGCGGGCACCACCGAGTCCGCAAGTTCGCTCGAGGAGACCGTCTCCTCGATCGAGGAGCTCTCCAGCATGGTGAAAGTCAACGCCGACAACGCTCAGCAGGCTTCGGGTCTGGCCGAAACTTCGACCCGCGCAGCCGAGACCGGCGAGAGCGAAATTCGCTCTTTGATTGGTTCGATGAACGGAATCTCGGAGTCGTCTAAAAAAATCAAGGACATCATCAATGTGATCGATGACATCGCGTTTCAAACTAACTTGCTGGCCCTCAACGCGGCGGTTGAAGCTGCCCGGGCCGGCGAGCAAGGCAAGGGTTTCGCGGTCGTCGCCGAAGCGGTCCGCACCCTCGCCCAAAGAAGCGCCGTCGCCGCCAAAGACATCGCGACTCTCATCCAGGAGAGCGTCACACAGATCGAGAAAGGCAGCCAAAAAGCGGATCAAAGCGGTGATGCCTTGAAGCAGATCGTGACCTCCATCCAGAAAGTGACCGACCTGAGTCGTGAAATCTCTTCGGCCTCGAAAGAACAGGCCAACGGAATCTCCCAGATCTCCCTGGCGATGAACCAGCTGGATACGTCCACCCAGCAGAACGCCGCTGCTTCGGAGGAAGTCGCAGCGAGCGCCGAAGAAGTCTCCAGCCAAGCCGTGCTCTTGGGCGAACTAGTCCAAGAACTTCATCAGATCGTTCAAGGCAAAAACACCCACGGAGCGCATCCACCGCAAACGTCAACCCAGCATTCCAGTGCCACTCCGGTTGCGACTTCGTCACGGACACCGGCCCGGACTTCCAGCCGGACTTCTGCGCCGCACCGCCGCGCGGCCTGATTCCAGTTTCGCCGTCGTCCCCAATCCTGACCTAAATCAGGGGGCTTCTCTCAAAGGAGAAGCCCCCTGACGCGTTTTCGGCTAGGATCCGGTCTCATGGAACCCATTCTCGAAGTCCGGGACCTTTATAAGGATTACCCCAAAGTGCGCGCCGTCAACGGGGTCAGTCTCTCGATCCGGGAAGGGATCTGCTTCGGACTCCTCGGACCGAATGGCGCCGGCAAAACCACCACTATCGAGATGATCGAAGGCATCCAGCGTCCGACCTCGGGGGCTATCCTGTTCAGGGGCAAGACCATCGGCCCGGAGTTCCGCCAGAAGTCGGGAATTCAGTTCCAAGAGACCGCCCTCCAGGACTACCTGACCGTGCGCGAAGTGCTCCGGATGTTCTCTCAGTTCTACGACCATCCCGTCGCCGTCGACGACCTTTCACGGATGTGCGCGCTCGGCGACTACATGGACCGCGACGTCCACAAGCTCTCGGGTGGACAGCGGCAGCGCCTCCTTCTGGCGGTCGCCCTCGTCAATGACCCGGACATCCTGTTTCTGGACGAACCCACGACCGGCCTCGACCCCCAGGCCCGACGCAATTTCTGGGACCTGGTCGAAGGGATCCAGGCCAAGGGCAAGACCATCGTCCTGACCACCCATTACATGGAAGAAGCTCATGCGCTCTGCGACGAGATCGCCATCATGGACCGCGGCCAGCTGATCGCCCAAGGCAAGCCCGACGATCTGCTTCAAGAGCATTTCGAGGGAGTCGCGATCGAAATCCCCAAGGTGGATTTCAAACTCGACCCCCGGACGATTCCTTGGCCGATCTTCGAAAAGATCGATCGTTTCGAGATTCAGACCAAGGACGTGGCGGGCGCTCTCGAGTTCTTGATGAAGGCGAAAGTGAACCTCTCTCACCTCTCCGTTCGATCGCGCAACCTCGAGGACTTGTTCCTGGAGCTGACTGGCAAAGGACTCCGAGCATGAAATCACTCCCTCCCTCCTTCAAGCGGTTCTGGGCGATTTGGTCGGCCCGCAACAAGGAGTTCCTTCGCGACCGTTCTGCGCTGGCTTGGAACTTCCTGTTCCCCATCCTCGTCATTTTCGGCTTCGCTTTCGCCTTCTCCGGCCGGTCGCAGGATGTGTTCAAGGTCGGGACCGTGGGCCAGGCCCCCTCCGGGATCGCGGCTTCCGCGTTCCTCGGCGCCAACCACGTGCAGTTCGTCGAGGAGCCGGACCTGGATGCCTCCCTAATCCTCCTTTCACGCCATCAAGTCGACATGGTCCTCCAGCTTTCGCCCCCGAGCGGCTATTGGATCAATTCCGACTCACCCAAGGGCTATCTCCTCGAAAAGATCCTTTGGGGAATGGAGCCTGATCGCACGCGGTTTCCGCGACAAACCGTGCGAGGGCGCGAGATCCGGTACGTCGACTGGCTGATTTCCGGCCTGCTTGCGATGAACATGATGTTCAGCGCGCTCTTCGGCGTGGGTTACACGATCGTCCGCTACCGAAAGAACGGTGTGCTCAAGCGATTGAAGGCCACTCCCTTGACGGCTTTCGAATTCCTCACCGCTCAGGTCGCGTCTCGGATGGGACTTCTCATCGGAGTGACCGTGATCGTCTACCTCGGCTCGCATGCCCTGGTCCGATTCCAGATGCTGGGCTCCTATGCGACTTTGTTCCTGGTGCTTGTCGTGGGCGCCATGTGCCTGATCTCGCTCGGCCTCCTCGTGGCCGCCCGGATCGCGAGCGAGGAGTTCGCCGGCGGACTCCTGAACATGATCTCCTGGCCGATGATGTTCCTTTCAGGAGTCTGGTTCTCGCTCGAGGGGATGCATCCCGCGATGAAAGCGGTGGCACAACTGTTCCCGCTCACCCACGTAATCGATGCTTCGCGCGCGATCATGACCGAAGGGGCGACGTTCGCCCAGGTGCGGCATCACATTGGAGTGCTGCTCGGCATGACCTTCGCTTTCTTGGGCTTGGGCTCCGTCATCTTCAAGTGGGAATGATCCGATGAAACGAATCTGTGTTTTTTGTGGAGCCCACTCCGGCACCCGTCCCACCTACCTGGACGGTGCGTTTCACCTCGCGCGGCTCATGGCCTCCAGGGGCCTGGGGCTGGTCTACGGCGGGGCCAGCATCGGCCTCATGGGGACGATCGCCAACGTCATGATCGAAAACGGCGGTGAAGTGATCGGCGTCATTCCCCAGCACATCGTCGATCTGGAAGTCGCGCATTCGCGCCTCAAGGATCTTCGGATCGTCCAGACGATGCACGAACGAAAAGCCCTGATGGCCGATCTCTCCGACGCGTTCATCGCCATGCCCGGCGGGTTCGGCACCCTCGACGAGCTCTGTGAAGTCCTCACTTGGTGCCAACTCGGACTCCATGACAAACCCATCGGCCTCCTTAACGTCGAAGGCTATTACGATGCTTTTTTGGCGTTCGCCGACCATGCGGTCCAGGAGGGGTTTCTCAAGCCCGAGTATCGCCAGATGCTCCTCGTCCACGAGGATCCAAAGTCACTTTTGGAAATGCTTGAAGCCGAGGCCTTACGGCGGACTTTGAAATGACCGCCGAGCCCCGACCGGAGATCCTTGCCCCTCGCGACTGGGAAGCCGCCCACCTCCGCCTCAGCCCTTTTCTCAAGACCACTGCCCTAACGCTGGCCCGAGCATACCCGGGCACTTCGGCAAGAGACGATGAGAACTTCACAGACCCTTTCAAGTGCCATTTCAAATGGGAGACCGGACAGCCCACCGGGTCCTTCAAGATCAGACCCGCCTTGAACGGCATTCTCACCCACAAGAGTGACGCCCTCGCCCGAGGTGTCCTGACCTCTTCTTCGGGAAACTTCGCACAAGCCGTGGCCTACAGTGCCCGCCAGCTCGGATGCCGCGCCCACATCGTCATGATGTCGAGCACCTCTCCCTACAAGCTGGAGAGGACCCGTGAATTGGGCGCCGAGATCACGCTCTGCGCGCCCACCTTCGAAGCGCGCTGGGACATGACAGCGCGACTCGCTCGCGAGACCGGAGCACTTTTACTTCATCCCTACGACAGCCTCGAGACCCTGGCGGGTGACGCGACTTTGGCGCTCGAATGCCTGGATCAAATACCGGAGGTCCCCTTCACGGTGATCGTGCCGGCAAGCGGAGGCGGACTCCTGGCCGCAGTAGCGACGACCCTCAAAGTCCTCCGTCCCCAGTGTCGAGTGATCGGGGCTCAACCGTCCTCCAATGGTTCCCTCAAACGGTCCTGGGACGCAGGTCAGCCCGTTCGCTCGGCTCCTTTCAAAACTCTCGCCGACGCCTTGGTGGCTGCGCAACCTGGGACGCTGACCTTCGAACTCATCCGACGCCACGTCGACGCGATCGTCGAAGTCTCTGAAGAAGAGCTGCTCGATGCCGTCCGTGTGATCGCGCGGGAAGAAGACGGCGCTCGGGTCGAGCCCGGCGGCGCTGCCGGTTACGCAGCCCTGCGCTCGGGTCGAATCCCGAAGCGCGGAAACGAAACCGTCGTCTGCGTCCTCAGCGGCGGCAACGTCGAACCTGCGATCTGGAAAGAGTGGACGGGCCTCTAAGGCACAAGTTCCCGCGAACCCAGGGTTCGCGGGATCATTCTCAACCTTCGAATCAACCGTGCACGGGGTGCGCAGGGGGATTCGGCTCCCCGGGCACATGACCACCACCGCCACCCGGAGTCGGGACTTCGTGGGCGGGAGGATTCGCTTCGCCCGGCTCATGGGGTCCACCTGGGTACACAGGCAAAGGGGTGTAGACTGGTTGACTCGGACGGCGGCCGATCAACTGGCAGCCGCTCAAGTAAGTCCGGCTCGTTCCATTCTCGTTGGACGAGAGGACTGCATTGAACTGGGCTTGAGCTTGACCGTTGGAGCCGAAATAAATCGTGAAGGTCTTGGTCGTCACCGTGCCGTCGATGCGGACTTGCTGAGTCCCGTACCAATCGCCTTCATAGCAAGTCTCGCTTTCGATGCGGGACCCGTTCTGAGTGGTGGACTCCTGAGTCAATCCTTGAAGATCGACGTCCTGCCCGATCGCGGATCCAGGAAGGTAGAAGTTTTCCAAGTCCTGGTCGCCCTGGAACTGAGGAACAGGAATCACGATTCGGTTGGCCTCGTCCTGGTTGAACGTGAATGTGATGTTGTGATCCTGATTGCTCGGCTTGACGTTGTAGCTTCCGGGAACGAGCTCACGACGGTTGTGGTCGCGACCGGTGACATAGATCGG
>JAYVNB010000315.1:0-9417 GCA_043759365.1 Bacteriovoracaceae bacterium
TTGGGCGGGATGCGCGGCCTCCAGCCGATATCGGTCGATGATGAGGCCGGGAAGCTGGTCCGCCTCACCGAAACACAAACGGTGGCTGACCCCAGAAAGTCCAAGCGAATTGCGGACTGCCGCTGCTTCGCGAAGGCGAGCGAGGACCCCTTCCGGGCTCCATGGCGCGACTTCCTCGGGTTTGCGTGAAAGTGCCCGGAACGAGATCAACGAGGAGGGATTGCCGTAACCGCGGGCGAGAAACTGGCCCCCGGCGTCGCGAAGTTCCACAGGAGCCCCGGGCTCGATGCCTTTGGGACTCGAATCAAGCTCGTTGGAATAAACCCAAGGATGCCCGCTCCGGAACCGGCGATCCATGCCCTTTTTGAGGCGCCAAACCGGAACTCCGGAGGCAGCGCTGGTGGAAGGAGGGGGAGTCGCTAAAGGGGCTTTGGAGGGGGCTGCTTTCGCGGCCGCATCCGGGGAGAGATTTTCGTTCTTCATTATGGCTCCAGGCCTTAACATGCGTGACGCATGACGCCTACATTGAATTGGCGGGAGATCGAGCGACTGGTCTCCCAGCTCCGCCCCCGCATCCTCGGTCAGTTCGTCGACCGGATCATCGTTCCGGAGCGAGCCCGTTTCCCTTCGGGGTACCTGAAAGGGGAATGGGCGATGCGCCTCCATTCGCGCGAAGCGGATGGGGTCCTGCTGTTCAGCATCCGGGCGCGACATCCCTATATTGCTTATTTAACTGGCAAAGGGCCCAAGGCCGCGACTGCCGGTACCCGCTCCCCTTTCGATCTGGCCGCTTCAAAACTTCTCAAAGGGGCGAGGCTGCGCAGCCTGGACGCGCTTCCCCGGGAGCGAACGGTAATCCTGGGCTTCGAGGCCGAGGGTGAAAAAATCGGCCTTGTCCTCACTTTGATCCCGGCACTCCCGGAGGCCCTTCTGGTCAAACTGGAAACGATCCCCCCCGAGCTCGGAAGCGGGCCCTGGCCGATCCTGGCCCGAAGCCGCACGCTTCGTGATGGGAGTTCGGTTACCCACTTCACCCCGCCAGACGGGAGCAAAGCGCCTTTGGACCTTCCCCTGCGCGAGGAGCTTTTCGAGGGGAGGAACGGCTTTCTGGAAAAAGTGGAAGCCGGCCTGGGACGAGAGGCGTTCGAGGTCAGGCTCAAGTCGGCCGAGCGGGCATTGAAGGAACTGATCAAGCATGCGCGCGACCGGGCCCGGCAATCGGAAGTCGCGAGTCGCGAAGCCAAAGCCGAACCTGAGTGGCAACGCTACGGCGACCTCTTGAAATCGTCCCTGACCGATCCGCCCCCCATCCAGAAGGAAGCAGGCCCGAAAGGGGAATTGTTTCTGCGGCGCCTCTACGACTTCGAGAAAGAGGAATATTTCCCGGTTCCTTGCGATCCCAAGCTCGATGCTTCCGCGCAGGCTGAGAAGTTTTATCAGATGGCCCGGCGAAAAGGCCGGAGGATCCAGGAATCCCAACTTCGGGGAGACACTTTTCGAAGCGCGGCCGAAAAGCTTGAAAAACTCCTCGCCCATCCTCCCCACCTCCCCCCGATCGACGCGGCCACCGAAGGACTCGACTGGAGCGAACTCGAGCGGTTTGAAAAGGCTTCCGGACACCCCCTTCAAACCCCTTCTCCCCAGGCTACGGGCCGAGAAAAACGCGCGGGGGCCTGGCTCGGCAAGACATTCAACTCCAAGGATGGGCTCACCATCCTGGTGGGGCGCTCCAAAGACGAGAACCTCGAGCTCACTTTCAAGCATGCACGAGGGAACGACATCTGGATGCACGTCCGGGGCAAGCCGGGCGCGCACATCGTGATCCCGGTTCATTCCGGAAAGTCGGTTCCCCTAGAAACGCTTCTCGATGCCGCCCAACTCACCATCCACTACAGCAGCAACGGAAAGTGGGGCAAAACCGAAGTCGACTACGCCTGCAAGAAATACGTGAAGCGGATCCGCGACTCGACCGAAGCCAGCTACTCGAACAATAAAACGCTTCTCATCGAGCCTGATGCCGTGCGCCTCAAGAGGCTGCTCTCCCAGGATCCTTGAGCCTGAAATGCGGTGCCAAGAATCCGGGTTTCGGGTACGGTGCAGTTCTCCATGAAGAACGGCTCCAAAATCGGAGGCAGATCGATTTCCACCGTACTCTCCGCAATTCTCAAGCGGGAGCACTATGTCGCGCTCGCCTCCATGATGACCCGCTACGATCGGCCCTTTGAAGAGCTCGGACGCTACCTTTTGAAGTCGGGCCAGTATCCCCATCGGGTCAGGGTACGCACTCCCGTCGGAAAAGTGGAAATCGAGCTCTACAGCCACCACGACCTGCTCACGGTGAACGAGATTTTCTGCCGAGGAGACTACCGAGTTCCCGACTCGATCCGGACTGTGGTCGACTTCGGTTCGAACATCGGGATCTCCGCCCTCTATTTCCTCACCCGCAACCACGACTCCCGAGTCATGCTGGTCGAGCCCTTGGCGTCGAACATCGCCAAACTCAAGAAAACCCTCGCAGGTTTCGAGGACCGTTACGTCCTTTACCCCGTAGCCGTAGGACTTGAGGACGGCGTCGTCGATTTTGGCATCGAGGAAACCGGCCGTTACGGCGGCATCGGGACTCCCACCGGCCGCAGTCTGCGCGTCCCTTGCCGGGAAGTGAACGGATTGATCCAAGAGATCGCCCGTGAACACGGTTTGGCGACGATCGACCTCCTAAAAATCGACATCGAAGGTTACGAGTCCAAGGTTGTTGCCGCCCTGAACCCAGAAAACCGCGCGCGAATCAGCAGGATCTATGCTGAAATCGAAACTTCTCCCCCGGATGTCCCGGGATTCCACAGAACCCGCTACGGACCGATTCAACGATGGACCCAAAACACCTCGGCTCGCTGAGAACCTATGCGGGCCTTCTTCTCTATGCGGCCCTTTGCCTGGGGTCGATGGCGACGATGAGCATCGGCGTGGGCGTGTTCCTGATCTTGGCCTTCACTGATGAAGGCGGTCCGCTTCGGTTTTTCGCCGATCTCAAGAGCGTGGTTCGAACGCCACTCGGCAACGCCTACCTCCTCGCTGCACTCGGGCTGACCGTGGCCTGCGCGATCAGCTTGGCCGGCGCTGCGCTTCATCCGCTGAAGTTCGCGGGGCGCGGTCCCACGGTCGAGTTCCTCCATGACATCGCCAAGACTTGGTACTTGTTTCTCCCTTTGTTCTTGGCTGTGGGCTGGATGAGGCTCCCGATCGATCGACAACGACGGGTGTTCCAAACCTGGATCGTGGCTTTTGGAGTGATCTCCGCGCTTTCAGTTCCCCAGCTTTTCACGGGCTGGCCGCGCGCCCAACCCAATCCGCTACTGGTCCCCTACTTCCACACCACACTCCTGCTCGGTCATCATCTCTCGGTGGCGAGCGTCTGGATCTTCCCGTTCTTCGCTTGCCTGGATCTGCTGTTTTCGCGCGAACCTCGCGAAGCACTCCGCATCCACGCGGCCTGGCTGGCGATTTTTCTCGCCGCTGGATCGTTCACTTTGTTTTTTGCCTATTCCCGCACCCTTTGGGTCGCTTTGCCGGCGACGGTCGGGCTCTGGGCCTTATTCCGATTGCCCCGGAGATCTTCTGCGATCCTGATCTCCGGCATCCTGATCGCTGGAGCCGCCTTGAGCCGCCTTCCGATCGTGCAAACCCGCCTTTCGACTTCAATCGGGGTCGGCGATCGCATCCAGCTGTGGAAAACCAATTGGGAATTCTTCCTGCTTCGCCCCTTCACCGGCGTCGGCTACGGCAAGAACCTCGAACTCACCGGCTACTATTTCCACGAAAAATTCCCAGCTACGGCTGCCCAGATGTTCGTCGGTCATGCCCACAACATCTTTCTCGAGATCCTCTCGGGCACGGGACTCTTGGGCATGCTCGGTTGGCTGGCGTGGTGGGCCGTGGTCTTGCGTGGGCTCTGGTGCGCGCGTTCTAGTCGCTATCCGATCCGGTTCGTATCAGCCTTGGGCTGCGCACTCCTTGCCCTGATCATCAATGGCGTGACCCAAGTGAACTTCTGGGAGTCGAAAGTGCTCCACCAGATCATGTGGATGGTCGGCATCATCCTCGTCTGGAACCTCGCCCCCCCTCAGCGGGGCTTGCGCACGAACAACTGAACTTTTCCGGGGCGGTTTTTGAGGATTTCGACACAACTGGATCCGGAAGCTTCCATCCGAATCCATTCGGATCCACGCAGGAGCCTTTGCCTCAGTCGCTCGAGATCCTGCGCCGAAGTCTCCCACCTCGGCCAATCCGGAGTGAAGAGCACGTGATCCACATGACCCCAGAAGGGTGAGCCTTCGGGAGGAACCCGATCGGTCAGCACCCCTTCCCGCGGCACTTCTCCTAGGAGAGCTGGGGTCACGATGCCCTGCTGAAATAATGCGGCACCGGACTCCGAACCCAGGCAAGGCTTCAGACGAGCCACTTCCTGGGCGACTTCCCCCGCGAGCGGGGAGCGAAACCAAACCTCCGGAGCACCACTCCCCACCAACAGCGCGAAGCCCAAGGCCCAGATCGCTTTTTTTCGGGAAGGAACCACTCGTTCCTGAAGTAATGCCCAATAGACCAAAATACCGAGGAAAGGCGCCGAATAGTAGGCGATCAGCGAAGCACGAAGCCCTCCTAAAACGGCGTGGGCGAGCGCGACTGGGGCGAGGCAGAACCAAAAACCCGGAAAACGCACGACCCAAGGAACCCAGAGAATGAGGGAGAGGAAAGGGCGGGAGAGGAGGAACTGGAGGACACGCAAGCCTGCCCCTTCGATGCCCCCTTGGCTGCTGATTACGCCTTGAATTGCGTGCAGCACCCCCGTAGGCGAATCCCACGCCACGCCCTGGAGAAAGTCCGCTCCTTGGGGAACAAAGAGAGGCAGCCCCATCCACTCCTCGGGACCCCAGTGGTGGGATTTCCATTGTCCGATCGCGTGAAACTGAAAGGCGAGACCAAAGAGAACCGCCACCAACGGGACCCACGAAAGATGCTTGAAACGGGAACGGGCCCCGCTCCAGACTGCAATCGGGCCGAAGACCAGCAGCGCATCCTCCTTGATCGACATCCCGACGAGAAAGATCAGAGCGGTCAATCCAACCCGCTTTCGTCGTCGGACCGGATCCTCGGAGCGTGTGATCATCCATCCCGCAAGGATCGCCAGGAGCGGATAGGCGGCCTCCGGATGCATATCGTACATCAGAATCTTGCCGACCTGGCTCAATGCGAAGAACGAGGCTCCCAGACACCAAGCGGCCACTGCTCCCCAACGGGGGCGCGCTAGCACGGAGACCATCGCGCCCGCCGCCGCCAGGCAGAGAGGCCCGAAGAGAAGAGCCGCACCGGTGGTCCCGATCATCGCCGCGAGCGGGAGCGCGAAGAAAAGGATGAAGGTCGGGTGGATCACTCCATGCTGGAGGAACCCAAGCGCCTGGGGTGCGAAGCGGGTCACGAAAGGCGCCCCCTGACCCATCTGGCGAAGCATGTCCTCGAAAAGCCAAAAATCTTGGGAATTGAGCACCAATGCCCGGAGCTGACTGAACTTGGCGAGCGAGGCGATCAGAAAATAGATCGCCGCCATTCCGCCCGTCCAAGCCAGGAACCGGCGCTCCACGCGAGCCTCCCAATCCGGGAGCGCGCGAGGCCGAAGCTTCGGGACGAGGGCGAGTATGAGGGCCGCACCCAGTGCCCAGAAGACCCAACGGAATCGGAAAACAAAGGCATGATCCAAGCTCACACTCCCCGATCTATCAGCTCACGAAGTACTTCACCACGTACTCGAGCGCTTCTTCCTTCGTTCTCAGCTTCCCTTCGAACGCGAGATCCTCGAGGGTTCGGATGATTTCGGAGAACTTGGGCCCGGGCTTCAGGCCGAGTTGGATGAGATCCTCTCCCTTCACCAGTTTCTCCTCGCCCGCTTTCGAATTCGACCTGAAGTCACGGAGGCGGGAAGCGCAAAACTCGTGAAACGCCTGATTGCCATCCAGGGCAAGCGCGTCCGCCCGATGGAACGCCAACCAGGTTGCGAAGAGCGGCTGCCGGATGAAACGTTGGAGCGTGGCTTCGCGCATTTGGAAAACCTCGCGAAATTTGACTTGCTCCTCCACCAAGCTCGAGATCGCATCAGACTCGGCGCGGGAGAACTTCATGCGTTCGCAAATCGCCTGCGCGATCCGTGCGCCCTCGATCTCGTGCCCGTTGAAGTTTTTCTCCCCGCTCCTTCCCCAAGCCACGGGCTTGCCGACCGCGTGAAGCAAGGCGCCCCAGGCGAGTTCTGGGCTGCGGCCCGCGGGATTCTGGCGGACCAAAGCATCGAGGATCTTCAAGGTATGGCGAAACGCCGCGCCACCCGCCACTTGGCGCAGGGTCGCGACTTCCGGAAGCACGAAACCCAGAATGCCCAGCTCGACGCACATCTGGATCGCTTCACGCGGACGGGGGCCCGTGAGCATCCAAGTCAGTTCCTCACGGATCCTTTCGGAAGAAACTTTCTGGATCAGCCGGGCTCGCTCGCGGATCGCATCACGGGTCTGCGGTTCAAGCTGGAAACCCAGGCGGGTAGCGAACCGGATGGCCCGCAAGAGCCGGAGGGCATCTTCCTTGAAACGGGCGCTGGGCTCTCCGATGGCCCGGAGCACCCCAGCCCTCAGATCGTCCAGCCCTCCGACCGAGTCGAGGATGCGGGAAGTCTTGGGGTCGAAAAAAAGCGCGTTGATCGTGAAGTCGCGTCGACGGGCGTCCTGAAGCGGACCTGAAAACCGCACCGATGTCGGATGACGATGATCCTCGTACTCAAGATCCTCGCGAAACGTCGCAATTTCCAGGATCACTGGCTTCAGAGCCGGATCGCTCGACTCGATCGGGATTTTGAGCACCCCGAAGGCCTTGCCGACTGTAATGGCGGATGGGAAAAGCCGACAGAGTTCATCCGGATCGGCGGAAGTGGCGATGTCGTGATCCTTGGGTTTCGTCGGGACCGCTCCCGGCGGAAGCTCCGAAGCGAGACCCTGAAGCAGGAAATCGCGGACGCTCCCACCGACGACGTAGGCGAGATGGCCCGCGCCGTCCAGATGTTCGATCGCGGCCCTGACGTAGTGGGGGAGCGGGAACGGCCGATCAGTCCGGATCCACTTCGAGGGAACGTCCGCCGGACTCGTATCGGCTTTTGATGACAGGATCCGCTTCGAATCGGTTCGGGGCTTCGGTGCCTTCGGTGTTTTGGCCATGTTTCTCACGGGGCATCCTCCCGCGCGCGCCTTTCTTTCGGAAATTCCCATGGGTGGACTTCGTCTGCTCAACCACAGTATTAAGATCTCCGGTCACGCTCGCTGAATCTGCGGCGCTCGGAGGATTTGATTCGGCGGCAACTGCGAGACTCATCCAAAGCAAGATCATGCGGCTCTATTCCCGCTCCTTCATCTCATCAAAACTTCACGAGGGCGAGCACCGTCGGCAGCCCCCACGATTCCACGGCCCTCCATGGTCTCGATCATCCGCGCTGCGCGGTTGTAACCCACCTTGAGATGCCTCTGGAGGAAGCTGGCTGAAGCATGCCCGGAACGACGTACGAGCTCCACCGCCTCCTGCATGAGGTCGTCATCCGCGTCCTCGGCGGCTTCACCCTCCTCCCCGCCTGCCTCCTCGTCCACCAGGATTTCGTCGCGGTAGGCCGGCTTGCCTTGGCTCTTCAAGAACGAGGTGATCTTTCCGATCTCGTCGTCATCGAGATAGGCTCCGTGCAAGCGGAGCAGATTGCTCGTCCCGGGAGCGATGAAGAGCATGTCCCCTTGGCCCAGCAGGCGCTCGGCCCCCTGGCGGTCAAGAATCGTCTTGGAATCAATGTAGGAAGCGAGCTGGAACGAGACGCGGGAAGGCAAGTTGGCCTTGATCAGTCCCGTGACGACGTCGGTCGATGGCCTCTGGGTCGCGATGACGAGGTGGATCCCGGCGGCCCGCGCTTTTTGGGCGATGCGGGCGATCGAGATTTCGACCTCCTTCTTGGCGATCATCATCAAGTCGGCCAATTCGTCGATGATGACGACGATGTAGGGAAGCTTCCCGACCATGGGCTGGCCGTCTTCGCCGAGTTCGAACGCTTCCATAAAGTCGCCTCCCGACATCTGGGCCAAGCCTTCGGGCTGATTCTCCTCGGAAGTGAGCAAGTCGCGGACCGCGTCAGCCCCCATCTCTTCGACCTTCTGGTTGTAGGCTGCGAGATTCTTGGCCCCCATCATCGCCAGGATACGGTAGCGGCGCTCCATGTCCCGCACTGTCCATTTGAGCGCGATCGCCGCATGTTTCGGATCATCGACGACCGGCAGCAAAAGATGAGGGATGTCCTGATAGGCGCGAAACTCGATGAATTTCGGGTCAACGAGGATCATGCGGAGCTCGTCGGGAGTGAACCGGAAGAACAGCGAGCAGATCAGGCCGTTCATGAACACGGACTTGCCGGCACCGGTTTGACCAGCGCAGAGCAAGTGGGGCATGCGGGCCAGATCGGCGAGGAAGGTTTGTCCCGCGATATCCTTGCCCATCACCACCGGCAAATGGTGCTTGTTGCCGTGGAAGTCGGGATGTTGGAGGAACTCGCGCATGTAGACCGTCTCGCGCTTGTCGCTCGGGATCTCGATGCCGACCACCGATTTACCAGGCAGAGGCGCAAGGATTCGGACGCTCTGGGCCGAAAGCGCCATGGAGAGGTCGTCGGCCAGCGCCGCAATCCTCGAAACCTTGACGCCTGGACCGGGCTTGAACTCATAGAGAGTGATGACGGGTCCGGGGCGGACCGCGGTCACTTCGCCCTCGATTCCGAAGTCCTTGAACTTCTGCGTGAGGATCTGGGAGTTCTGAATGAGCTTCTCGCGGTCGATATTGGTTTCGATCTTCGGGGGTCTGCGAAGGAAGTCGATCGGAGGAAGCTTCCACTGGCCTCGCTTGGACCGGCGGGAGCGCTCCTTCTCGAGTTTAGCTTCGGCCTTGGCGGCCGCCAGCTCGGCCGACTTGAATTCGGCATCCCGCTCGGCCGGAGTCCGAACGTCGAGTCCCATCTGCTTGCCATCGGACCCCATGAAAGGGGGGAGAATTTCCGGGGTTTTTCCGAGTTTCGCGGGAGCCGAGGTTTTCTCGAGCTCCGGCAGCGCGTTCGGGGCTTCGAAGGAACCGGTGTTTTCTAAAATTCCTTCGTCCCCGGCTGCCGCCAGCGCGGCCTCGCCTCCCTCATCCCCATCGAAGTCGTGCCCGATCTTGGGCGCCACTTTCGCCGCACCGATCTCCGGAGTTGCAACGAGCTGCGACCCATCGAGACCCCTGAGTTTCGAGACCTTCTTCCCTGCGGGGGCGTTTAGGTCCTCCAGCAGCGCTTGGGCTTTGCGTTCGGCGAGCACGGCTTCCCGA
>JAYVNB010000316.1:0-26177 GCA_043759365.1 Bacteriovoracaceae bacterium
AACTTCATTTATATGCCGGACATGCATTATCAGCCGTCCATCAAGGCCCAAAAGGGCATTCAGCGCCTTCCGGTGGAGGGGACGATCCCTCGGGGATTCGTGCCTTATGCCTACGCTTCTTTGACTGCCGTTGAAGCGGGCAAGCTCAATCGCAACCCACTGCCTCGCACGGCAGAGGTGCTCAAGCGGGGCCAGGTGCTTTTCAACACGTACTGCATCGTTTGCCATGGTCCTTATGGCGAAGGGGACGGTTACGTGGTTCCGAAGTTTCCTAGACCCCCTTCGCTCCAGAGCGACAAGGTCCGTGGCTACGAGGATGGTTCGATCTACCATGTTATCACCAACGGCCAAAACCTGATGTCGAGCTATGCATCGCAAGTGGTCCAAAAGGATCGCTGGGCGATCATCCACTACATTCGGGCACTTCAGAAGGCGAAGCATCCGACGCCGGAAGACTTGGCCACCGCAGAAAAGTTTTCTTCTCAATAGTTTCTTTCAGCTAAGGACACGGATTTTTTATGGCTTCACATTCTGGCGCTCCTGAAACCGTGCGGAACCCCGGGGTCTACATGATCCCGACCGGTCTGAGAAACCTCCTGATCGCATTTGCGGGGGTGGGCATCGCTTGCTTCGCAGGCGGGTTGGCAGTGGACTCCAAGCGGGCTTGGTTCAGTTTCCTGCATAATCACTTCTACTTCATGTCCTTGGGGCTAGGAGGCGCGTTTTTCGCGGTTCTCCAATGGTTGACGGGCGCGATGTGGAGCGCTCCGATCCGTCGGGTCGCCGAGAGTTTGACCGCCTATATTCCCGTCGCTTTGGTAACTTTTCTCATCCTTTACGTCGGCGTCCTGATTCAGGGCGATCACAGCATCTATCTCTGGACCAATCCCGCCGTCGTTCATGCCGACGTCGTCTTGGAGGGCAAGTCGGGCTACTTGAACCTCACCTTCTTCATGATCCGCAACGTGGTTGCGCTCCTGCTCCTGATCTTCTTCACTCGAAAGATGGTCGGCAACTCTCTGCTTCAGGACACGACCCGCGATAATCGACAGACGCTTCGTAATCGCGCGCTTTCGCCCGCCTTTCTCATGGTCTTCGCGATCGGCTTCACCATGGCTTCGTTTGACCAGCTGATGTCGCTCGACCCCCATTGGTTCAGCACGATGTTCGGGGTGTATTGTTTCGCAGGCCTTTTCTATTCAGTCCTGGCCCTCATTTGCATCATTTCGATCCTCCTCAAGCGCAACGGCAGTTTGGCCGGCATTGTCACCGAGCACCACATCCATGACCTGGGCAAGTTCATGTTCGCGTTCACTGTGTTTTGGGCTTACATCGGTTTCTCCCAGTTCATGTTGATCTGGTACGCCAACTTGCCGGAGGAGACGAGCTACTTCATGAACCGCATGAGCGGGGGGTGGATGGGAGTCTCGATCTTCCTGCTCGTGGGCAAGTTCATGGTTCCATTTTTTCTTCTCTTGCCCCGCGATGCCAAGCGCAACGAGCGCCTCCTCCTCGGTGTCGGAAGCTTCATGCTTTTCGCCCAATGGGTCGACATGCTCTGGCTCACCCAACCGCAACTCAACAAAGCAGGCCCCGAAATCAGCTGGATCGAAATCGGGACTGCGCTCGGGTTCGTCGGAGTTTTCGGCCTGGTGGTCGCCCGGTTTTTGAGTCGCAACACGATTGTGGCCATTGGCGACCCCCGGTTGGCCGAGTCGGTCTTTCACCACCACCAATAGCGGTGAGCGCTGGCCTAGCCCCGCGCGCCCTGTGTGAAGTACGGAATCAAGTAGACACTCCAGAGATCAACGACTGCGGCAGCTAAGTAGATGATCAGGCTGAAGTTCACCCACAGAAAAAAGTGGAGCCAACGCTTGCTCTGCGGCTGTTTCACGAACTGCTTGAGTTCCCAAAGCAGCTTGAGTCCCATCACAGGAGCCACGAGCAAGTAGATCATTCCCAGCCTGAGAAAAATCGGAGCGATCAAGGAAATCGCGATGTAAGCCAGGCACCAGACTGCGATCTGAGAGACTGTCAGTCCGATTCCGTGCGCGACCGGCAGGGTAGGGAACCCCCCACTTTCGTAATCCTCACGGTATTTGAGAGCCAAGACCCAGAAGTGCGGCATCTGCCAGAAAAACAGGAGCAGGAAAAGGTAGATTCCGCCGGCTGTGAACAAGTGCCCGTTGGCAGCGAGATGCCCCATCCAGATCGGCAACGCCCCGGGAATCGCACCCGGAACGGCGGCGAAGGCCCAATGGCGTTTCCACCAGAGGGTGTAGAGGCCGTTGTAGGAGACGACTGCGATGATTCCGAGCACGAGCTGAGCGGGATCGAGCCAGGCGAGAATTCCCAGGCCGAGAACCAGGGTGGTCCCAATGAAGAGCAGAACGTTTCGTTCAGTCAGCCGCCCGCTCGGCAGGGGGCGTTTCGCGGTCCTGGGCATCGAAGCATCGATCGCCCGCTCCTGGTACTGGTTCAATGCTGAGGATCCCGAGGCGAGGAATAGGATTCCAAAAAGAGTGAGGCCCAGTCGAACCCAGTCGAAAGGCGCGTCGAAGGGCTGACCCGCCAAGTACCCGCCCAAGACGCTGATCAACACCAAGGTGACGATGCCCGACTTGGCGAGCTCCGCGTAGGCCTTTGGCCCGGACCCTTCAACGACCTTTTCCATTCCGTTCGCAAGTACCACTCTTGACGCATCTTCTCGCCTATTTTTTTGGCGTTCTGCGGGTGAGTCTTCTCGTGCAATTTCAGGGTGCTCGCGTTAAGGTCGGAGTGAAAGTGCACAACTCATCGGACAGGAACGGCAACAGGTGAAACTGTTTAGTCATTACGTAAAATTTTGCGTCCTTCCCTTCGTCGCATTTTCCGCTTTGGCCTCCGTGTCGGCCAAGGCCACTGAAATCCCGGCAGAGCTGAAGGATATCGGGATTGAGGAGAAGCTGGGTGGCCAAGTCGCCATCAACGAGCTGACTTTCAAGGACGAGTCCGGCCAGGACGTCAAACTTTCGCGATATTTCCACACGAAAAAACCCGTCATCCTGACGATGGTTTATTACGAGTGCCCGAACCTCTGCAATTTTCTTCTGAATGGTCTCGTCGACTCGATGAAACCGTTTGATTGGACCCCCGGTCAACAGTTCGACGTGGTTTCGGTCAGCATCAATCCCACCGAAGGTCCTGCGTTGGCGGTCGCGAAAAAAGCGGCTTACATGAAGTCCTATGGCCGGCCAGAAGGCGCTGATGGCTGGCACTTTCTGACCTCGAGTACCGATCAGGCCAAGAAATTGGCCAATCAGCTCGGATTTAAGTATCGATACGATGAGAAGGAGAAGCAGTTCGCGCATAGCGCGGCGCTTTTCGTTCTGACGCCGGAAGGCAAGATTTCCCGTTATCTCTATGGCATCAGTTTCTCGGAAAAAGACCTCCGTCTTTCACTCCTCGAAGCTTCCAGCGGGAAGATCGGAACGATCATCGACCGGATCGTTCTCTTCTGTTATCGCTACAACCCCACGACCCGGAAGTACTCCATTTACCTGACTCAGCTCATGCAAGCGGGTGCGGGGCTCACGGTCCTGGGTTTTGGTGGTTATATGGCCGCGTTCTGGCTTAGGCAGCGTAAGTTGAATCAAGGAGCTCGTCATGTTTAGCCTGATTTTCTGGGGTGCGATCCAATCTGCGCACGCTTTCGGACTTCCTCTCGCAGCCAGCGACGTCGCCCGCTCCTTCGATACGCTCTGGAGCTTCGTGCTTTGGGCCAGCGTGTTCTTCTTCGTTCTGATCGTGGGAGGGATGGTCTACCTGGCGATCACTTACCGCGCTCGACCCGGGGGTCGCGCGAAGTACATCACCGGCAACGTGCCGATCGAAGTGGTTTGGACAGCGGTTCCCACGATCCTGCTCCTTTTGATTTTCGCTTGGGGCTACGTGGTGTACAATCAAATGACCCGTCCTCCATCGGACGCGATGGAGATCCGAGTGGTCGCCAAGCAGTGGCTTTGGCAATTCCAGTACCCGGACACAGGCAAGATCACCATCAACGACGTCTATGTACCGGTCAACAAGCCGGTCAAGTTCGTGATGAGTTCCGAGGACGTCCTCCACAGTTTCTTCGTACCGAACATGCGAACCAAGCAGGACGTAGTTCCCGGCATGTACACCTCGGTCTGGTTCGAGCCGACCGTCGCCGGTCGCCACCAAATCTTTTGCACCGAGTATTGCGGGACTTCGCATTCTCAGATGTTGGCCAATCTCTGGGTTTTGACTCCCGAGCAGTGGGAGTCCTGGAAGCGCGGCAAGAAGATGGAAGGCATCCAGGATGCGGGCAAAGCACTCGCACAGATTCCAGTTGCGGCCCCCGTTGTCGGCGAGCTGAACCGAACCAGCGCTTCGGAGGATCAAGTGACCTCGGCAGCGGCCGCGCCTCTCAAGAACCTCGCTGCCCAGGGGCGGGATGTGTCCAAAGCCAAGGGCTGCATCGCTTGCCATTCGGACGATGGCACCGCGAAGATCGGTCCTACCTACAAAGGACTCTACGAGAGCAAGGTCGAGTTGGCCGATGGCTCCACGACGACTGCGGACGAGAACTACATCCGTGAATCCATCGAAGACCCGAACGCGAAGATCGTAAAGGGGTTTTCCCCGACCATGCCTCCGTTCAAGGGCTTGATCAATGAAACCGAGATGAACGCATTGATCGCGTACATCAAAAGCGTGAAGTAACGAGGAGTATCGCATGACCACACCTACCACTCACGCAGCCGCCCATTCCTCTCATGACTCCGGGTCGAACTACTTGAACCATGAAACCACGGTCTGGTCCTGGCTCTCGACCCTCGATCACAAGCGGATCGGGATCATGTACTTGTTCTCCGTGCTTACGTTCTTCTTAGTCGGCGGAATCTTTGCGCTGTTGATCCGTTTGGAGCTTTTCACTCCTGGCCAGACGATCATGGATCCGAACACCTACAACCGCATGTTCACTTACCATGGCGCCATCATGGTGTTCCTGGTGATCATTCCCGCGATTCCGGCCGCCTTCGGGAACTTCATCCTTCCGATCATGATCGGAGCGAAGGACGTGGCGTTTCCCCGCCTCAACCTCGCTTCTTACTACATCTACCTGACGGGTGCGATCTTCGCCTGCGCCGCTCTGTTTCTCCGCGGCGCGGACACGGGCTGGACTTTTTACACCCCCTATTCGATCCGGACCAACACGACGGTCATCCTGGTCCTCACCGGGGCGTTCATCGCAGGCTTTTCGTCCATCCTCACGGGTTTGAACTTCATTGTCACTCTTCACAAGCTGCGCGCTCCGGGCCTGACCTGGTCCCGCTTGCCGCTGTTCTGCTGGGCCCTTTACGCGACTTCGATCGTCCAAGTCCTGGCGACTCCGGTGCTCGCGATCACTTTGATGCTCCTCATGATTGAGCGTATCGTCGGGATCGGGATCTTTGACCCGAAACTCGGGGGCGATCCGGTCCTGTTCCAGCACTTCTTTTGGTTTTACTCCCATCCAGCCGTCTACATCATGGCGTTGCCGGCTTTCGGCGTGATCTCGGAGACCATCCCCGTGTTCTCCCGTAAGCCGATCTTCGGTTACAAGGCGATCGCCTATTCGTCCTTCGGGATCGCGCTCATCGCGTTCATCGTCTGGGGTCACCATATGTTCGTGTCCGGGCAGTCCGAGCTCGCGAACTTCGTGTTTTCCCTCCTCACCATGTTCGTCGCGGTGCCGACCGGCATCAAGGTGTTCAGCTGGGTGGCCACGATGTACAAGGGCCAGATCCGCTTCAATGCCCCGATGCTCTATGCTTTCGGTTTTCTCGAGCTCTTCACCATCGGCGGTCTAACCGGGGTTTTCCTCGGTACTTTGGCCCTCGACGTCCACTTGACGGATACCTACTTCGTCGTCGCCCATTTCCACTACGTGATGGTGGGGGGGACGATCATGGCGCTTCTGGCTGGTCTTCACTACTGGTTCCCGAAGATGAGCGGCAAGATGTATCCTGAGAAGCCAGCGCTCTGGGCGTTCATCCTGATTTTGACGGGCTTCAACGTGACGTTCTTTCCGCAGTTTATCTTAGGTGCCGAGGGTATGCCACGGCGGTATTGGGCTTATCTGCCCGAGTTCACGCTCTTGAACCAGATTTCGACGATCGGGTCCTGGCTCTTGGCCTCTGGACTGTTTCTCACGGCCGGCTACCTGATCAAGGCCTGCATCAGCGGCGAGAAAGCTCCGGCGAATCCTTGGGAAGGCCTGACCTTGGAGTGGCAGACTTCTTCGCCTCCTCCCCATGAAAACTTCCTCGAGGTCCCTACTGTGACCAGCTGGCCGTACGAATACCGCTCGCAGAAAGTGTAAGGAGATTTCATGTCCACTCATCATCACGCTCACCACTTCAACAGTGCGGAAGAAGAGTTCGAAGCAGCCAAGCAAGGCATGTGGATTTTCCTGGTCACGGAAGTCCTCATGTTCGGTGGTCTCTTCGTCGCTTATGTGATCTTCCGGGGACTCTATCCCCACATGTTTACCGAAGCGCATCACATGCTCGACGTCAAGATGGGGACGATCAATACCATTGTCCTGATCACCAGCTCCCTGACCATGGTGCTCGCAGTTTCGGCGACTCAAAGGGGCCGCCGTGACCAGGCCCTGCTCCTGCTGGCGACCACTTTTCTTTTGGCCTGCTGCTTCCTAGTCGTGAAGTACTTCGAGTATTCTCACAAGTTCCACGATGGCTTGCTTCCGGGTGCTTATTTCACCAACGAAGAGCTGAAGGATCCGAAAGCCCCGATCTTCTTTTCCCTTTATTTCGTCATGACCGGCCTGCACGGGTTGCACGTCCTGATCGGAATGGGCCTGATGATCTGGCTTTTCATTCGAACATTGCGCAAGGATTTCACGCCGAACTTCTATACTCCGGTCGAGCTGGTGGGTTTCTACTGGCACTTCGTCGACTTGGTTTGGATTTTCCTTTTCCCGCTCATGTACTTGGTCCCTTGAGAGGAACACATGGACTCCCCACATCAGAAGCCCCAGTCCCATCATCATCACTACATTCTTCCGACCCGGACCGCTCTCATGGTCGGGGGTTCGCTCTTGCTCTTGACGGGCGTCACCGTCGCGATGAGCCACGTGCACTTGGGCCCGCTCAACATGCTGGCGGCCCTCGCGGTGGCCTCGATCAAAGCGAGCCTGGTCGCCGTGTTCTTTATGAACTTGAGGTACGACAAGCGTGAGAATGCGGTGATTTTCTGCACTTCATTCCTGTTTTTGGCCATTTTCATCGTGTTCACGTGCTCCGATCTTTTTTTCCGGGGTGACGTGTACGTGAAGGGGCCTCTCCTCGCGCAGGCGGCAGGTGGTCCTGGCAAGTTCAAGAAGCCTTGGGTCGTGACTCCTGAGCTTGTTTCCCACGGGAAAGAGCTTTTCGGTCAGCAGTGCGTTTCGTGCCACGGTGTGGAAGGCAAGGGCGACGGTCCTGCCGCAGCGGCGCTCGATCCGCATCCTCGCAATTTTCATCAGACCGAAGGTTGGCAGAACGGTTGGAAGCCCAGCCAAATCTTCTATACTCTTCAGCATGGGGCCCGGGGCGCGATGTCCTCCTATGCGACCTTGCCTGCCGAAGGTCGATGGGCACTCGCTCATTTTGTCGCCTCGTTGAATCCTCAACCGAAGACGGATGACACGGCCGACCTCGCTCAGGTTGGGGTAGACTCCGTTAAGGGGACAGCAGGCGGCGATGAGCAGAAGAGCATTCCCATCGATGTCGCCATTCAGATCTTGACTGAAAAGCAGGGAACTTAAGGAGGATTCTCGGGCAGTGGGCCTGAGAATCTGACCTAAGAGTCTGGCCTGAGCACGCTAGGTGCAGCTTGAGTGGACCCAGGAGGTTCTCCATGTTGAACCAGCGTCGTCTATTTTTTTCCCTCATCTGGATGGCTGCCCTTCCCGGACTCGCCTCGGCGGAGACAGGTCGGGGTGCCCTAGCCGCTAGTGCGCCTTTCAGCAATTACACCGCTGGAGTCGTGGCCATCGTGTTCGTGATCGCATTTCTGGTCGCTGCTCTTTTGGGGGGAGGGATCTTGGTCCTGAACTTGGGGCTCATGTCCAAGCGGGACGAGGATCGCGCGCATCAACTCAATCGGGAGCCGGGTGATCCGGCGATTTTGAAGGCCAGCGTTTATCCAGAAGAGCGGGATTTGACGAACGTTTTTCCTGCCGTAGATGGGGATGAGTGGGTGGAGGATGAGGTCGTCGCGGAGCAGGTTGAAGTCAAGCCGACGGCTCCTCCCCGGCGCGCAGCCTGAACGGCTCTGGCGGTAGGACGAGAAGGGTCAAGAAACGGCTCGATCCTCTTGAGGAGTGGTCCCGATGATCGGAAGGTGGGCGAACGCCCGGCCGCGGGCCCTGCTGACATAGAGGCTGGCATTGACCAGAGCAAGGTGGACAGCGGAGCTGGGGAAGTTTCCGGCCGGTTCTCCGTTCAAGGGGTTGATCTGTTCTCCGAAGAGTCCGAGCGGAGTGGCGTAAGTGCAAAGCTCGGCCAAGCGATCGCTCGCTTCGTCCGCTCTCCCACAGAGCGCGAGGCACGAGACGTACCAGAAGCTGCAAAGCATGTAAGCACCGTCGCTGTCGGGAGTCCCATCCGACGCGCAGTTGCGCAGGATCAATGCGCCTTCGCTCAAGTGAGCTTGGATCGCGTCCATCGTTCCCTGGATCCGCTCGTCGTCGGGGGGCAGGAATCCCAGGAGAGGGATGACCAAGACCGAGGCATCCAACTCCCTCTCTCCAAAGGACCTGACAAAAGTCCTTTTTTCTCCGTCAAATCCCTGCTCGCAGATGGTCCGGTGAAGGATCGACCGCTCATCGATCCAGCGCGATGGGATGAAGTAGCCCTGCGCTTCTGCAAGGCTGATCGCACGGTCGAGCGCCACCCAGCACATGACCTTCGATGCGACAAAATGCTCGGGGCGCGAGCGGACTTCCCAGGGACCCCGGTCCGGTCGGCGCCAGGCCTGACAGACGTACTCGACGATGTCCGCAAGCCGGGGCCATAGATCCTCGGGGAGGCGCTGGTGGACACGGTAGTGTTGATCGGCCACGAGGAGGAGATGGCCGAAAGTATCGAGCGAGAAAGTGCGGGCCGAGAGATTTCCCACGCGCACGGGGCGAGATCCCTTGTAACCGTTGAGGTAGCCGATCTCATGTTCAGGGAGGTAGCGTCCTCCATCCAAAGTGTAAACCGGCTGAAGGCCTTCGGCGCCATCGCGGATGAGGATGTCGGAGATCCATTCGAAAAGGGACTGGGCGTCCGCAGCCTGGCCGAGGGCTCCTAGGGCTTGAATCGCGAGCGCGCTGTCGCGCAACCAAGTGAAACGGTAGTCCCAGTTCTTGCTGCCGCCCGCGAGCGCAGGCAGCGAAGTAGTGGGACTTTCGGCGAGCGAGCCCGAGTAGTGCGCAGTCATGAGTTTCAACATGAGTCCAGAACGAACGACGAGGTCATGCCACGGACCCGCTAAAGGACAGCCCGAGGGAGTATCGGTGGGACAGCGGTGGGCGTGATTGCGCCAATAATCCAAGGTCGACTTCGGAGTGGGAAATTCGCGGAGCCTCGCGTGTCTTCCCCAAATCCAGCTGAACTGGGCTTGCGATCCGGCGGTCAAGAGGATCCGCGCGTGAGCCGAGGTTCCATCCGGGCCGATCTCGAGCGGTTGCAGACTCCGAAGGAGGGCGATGTTCTCGCCCGAGGTCCCGCGAAATAGGATTCCGTCTCGGGAGTACTCCGCTTGACCTGGCTCCGCCCCGTACGAAAAGCGGGGCGCGCACTGGATTTGCCAATCGATCTGTCCGTCCAGAACTTCGATCCGACGATGAATGATGGGTTCTCGGACCTCTTCGTTTTCAATCGGCATCCAATCCACGAGCACTCCCCGGCCTTCGGGAGTCTCGAAGCTCGTCTCAAGAACATTGGTTCGTTGAAAGTAGCGTTGTGCTGAACTGAATTCACCAGAGGGCCGGATGTGAAAGCTCCCGCCTTGAAGATCGTCGAGCAACGCCCCGAAATGGGAGGGTGAATCCAAATAGGGGAGGCAGCACCAGTCGATCGAACCCATTCGGCTGACGAGGATCGCAGTCGCTTGGTTGCCGATCAATCCGTAGTTCTTGAAGGAGAGGTAGCTCATTCAAGCCGCCTCGGATGGCGGCTCTCGGTCTTTCTCGACTCCCGTGGAGTGCGTTCCCTCCTGAAGTCGGTCCCGCTCGTGAGGCTTCCACCCGATGCCATAGTCGTAGACCAGCAGTCCGCCGAGGTAGGCGGAGTACGACAGGAGCAACAAGGAGAATGCGGAAAGCAGGATGGCACCCGGCAGAATCGTTTCAGGGACGCCTTGGATCGCGTCGCGCCGAGCGAAAAAACCGATCAGGTAGAGAGCGATCACCACGAGATTGAGGGCAAAGTGCATCGCAGCAACCCGTTTGGCGCGAGTGTGCGGGGGGATTTCGGCATACTCAGAGAGACCTGTGGGGGCAGCGATCAAAGCCCCGATCAGTCCGATGAGGATGCAGTAGTAGGAGGAGGAGGCGAAGTTGGCGCTCTGGTTCTGAAGGTAGAGGAGATCGAAGATGAAGCTCGCCACCCAAAGTCCAATGGGGAGATGTACTAGCATCGGATGGAGAGGATGACGCATCCATCGACCTTGAAGCAGGGACCTGAGTGTCATCAGCTGGGTTTCCTCCCCAGTCTGACTAAGCAATTTCTGGGCCTATTTCAGCCTCATTTGAGCCTCAGATGCCGGGAGGGGTTCTGCGTCGATGTGTCCAAGCCACTGCCAGCGCGATGAGTGCGCCACTGGTGGCCCCGGCTAAAACATCGGTCATGAAGTGACGCCCTGCGAGGACCCGGAATAAACCGGTCAGAAAAATCAAAGTGGTCGTGAGTACGCCGGAGGAGGCGACGAGCAGAAGGGGTGCACCCCGACCCAGAAGCGTCAGGATCAGAGTCACCCCGGCAGCCGCCGCGAAGCTGGTGTGCCCTGAAACAAAGGAAGTGTAGTGAGAAGGATCGCCGCCAAACCGTAGCGGGTCAGTATAGACGAACGGACGGGGACGCTGCACGGCCAAGCGAACACTTTCCGTGAAAAGGCCGTTCCAGAGGGCGGCTTGGGCGAGGATGACCGTGTCCGTGGCAATGGCCAGGGCCCAGCCTGCGGGAGTCAGGGATCCCATCATGAAAAGGGCAGAAGACCAAGCGACCGGCACACCCAGCGCGAAGTAACCCGAAGCGTTCTGGGTCAGGAACGAGAGTCCGTCGGCCTGGGCGCTTTCGCGACCGATCGAGAGGCGGTCCGGAGCGAAGACGTGTGCGGGCGTACAGAGTTCTGGGTTCACTAGGCATCGGGGGTGGATGACTTCGGAGCGGGCCTTGAAACTCGCGGCCCAGAGTAAAGCCGGAAGGAGTAGCCAGGCGATGTCCGACCGGGTGAGCCGGGGTGGATGACGCAGTCGAGAAAATAGGCCCATTCCCTGGATCCTACGAAAATCAGGAGCGGGATGCTAAATAAAACTCCATGAACAAAACGACGAATTTGAAACAGGATCGGAAGATCGCGTTGGTCACGGGCGCGAATCGCGGGATCGGCCGGGAGACCGCTCGTCAACTCGCGCGCTTGGGCTATGAAGTCATCGGGACATCGAGGAATCCCGAACAGGGGGACCGGGTGGCTCGCGAACTGGCTTCGGACGGCATCGTGCATTTCCATCCGCTGGATGTGACGGATGCCTCGAGCATCCGCGCACTCGGAAAATGGGTCCGCGAAACCCAGGGTCGACTGGATGTCCTGGTGAACAACGCGGGCATTTTTCCGGATGCCGGAGGTTCTGTGAGCGGGACAGCGCTGAGTGCGATGAAGGCTCCGCTCGAAATTCTTCAAGCCGCGATGGAGACCAATGTCTACGGACCGTTTCTCCTCTGTCAGGAGTTCCTGCCGATGATGCTCAAGCAGGGCCACGGTCGAGTGGTCAACGTCTCCAGCGGAATGGGCCAGCTCTCGGAGATGGAGGGAGGTTATCCCGGATACCGCCTCTCGAAGACCTCGCTCAACGCTTTGACCCGGATGTTCGCCGCAGAAATGGGCGAAGGGGTGGACGTCTTGATCAACTCCGTCTGTCCAGGGTGGGTAAAGACCGATATGGGCGGCGCTGGGGCAGAGCGGACTCCCGAGAAGGGTGCGGAGACCTTGGTCTGGCTGGCCACCTTGCCTCAAGGCGGCCCGAGTGGTGGGTTTTTTCGCGACCGCGAAGCGATCGCTTGGTGAGTCCCAGTCCTTGGATTCAAGATCGGACTCCCGGCCGAACGAAAGCGGTGGCCGGGAGTCTGGGATTCAGTTTTGGGCTCGAGATCAGTCCTAACGGCTCAGAGTGTGCCGCCTGAGTCATATTGCTTGTAGCGCACGAGGGTTTTGCTCGCGACGCAAACATTGAGCTCGCTCTGGGGGACGGTGCCCAGGCAGGGGCCGGAATAGGGGGCGGAAGTGGTCCACTGGGCGCAGCCCGAAGCTGGATTCAACTGCGCTTTCACCAAAGCACAGGCTTTGGCGTAGTTCTGCTTCAAATCGGCGTAGTAGGCGATGCGCGAGGCCGGTTTCGCCGGTGAGCCGCGGGCGATGATCAGGGCGGGAGTCGCCAACGCCAACACGCGGAACTGGAGGTCGCCGGAGTTGTAGCTCTCGAGGTCCGCGAAAGCGTTCGCGGTGGCCGCAGTGAAGTCGGGCAGGGTTCCGCTGAGGATCGCGTCGTCTTCAATGCTGAAGGTGTAGTAAGCGAGACTCGAGATCGTGTCCACCCGGGTCGGGCTCATCTGGAGCTGGACTTTGAAGATGCGGGTCATCTCGGTGTAGGGGTTGTAGGTCACGTACTCGCCGCCACACTCAAACCACCAATCCGCCACTTCATCCAGGCAGCCTTGCTTCGAAGCGAGGTTCGAGTCCGCCATGCAGCGGTTTTCCGCACTTCGGGCGGCAGCTACTGAAGTGTAGCTGCCTGCCGGGCATCCGGCTTGGGCGGCACTGGCCATCGAGAGCGTGAACAGGACAATCATTGCGGTTTTCATGAGATTCCCCCTTTAGGATTCCGGGAGGACTATCTGGCTTGATCTCGGGATCGTCAAGCTTTCCGCTGTGCTGCTCCGCGCTGTCAGGTTCGCGGGGCGATTCAAGATTCGGAGTTCATCAAAGCTCGGATCCGATCGAGGACTGGCGGATGGGTGTAATCGAAGAACACCTTCAAGGGGTGCGGCGTGAGGTGCGCGAAATTCTCGCGATGGAGCTTCTTGAGAGCTGAGGACAATGCTGAGCGGTTTCCATAAGTGCTCACTGCGAAGGCATCCGCCTCATATTCGAACCGTCGTGACATCCCATTGGGGAATACCGAGAGAAAACGTCCCAAGGGTGAGTAAATCAGGCTGACGATCACCAGTCCCGCATGCACGGACATCGTGCTCATACCGAAAGCCTGAAAAAGCGTTTCGTTCCTCATCCCGACGGACGCGAAGTAGAAGAGCACGAGGCTCGAGGCCAGACGGGTCGCGATAGTTCGGGGGATGTGACCAAGCTGGAAATGACCAGCCTCGTGGGCGACCACGGCCACGATCTCTTCCACGCTCTGGGTTTTGATCAAAGTGTCGAAGAGCACGAGCTTGCGGTACTTGCCGAAGCCGATGAAGAAGGCGTTGCTCTTGCTGGACCGTTTGGAAGCGTCCATCACAAACACGCCTTGGAGGTCGAATCCGCTGGATTTCGCATAATCTCGGATGGCTTGGCGAAGCGCGCCTTCGGGGATGGGTTCAAACTTGTTGAACAGAGGAAGTAGAAATGCCGGCGCCAGGAACGAAAGACCGATACTGAAAGCGGTGAAAAAGGCCCACGACCAGAGCCAGGCAGTGGCCGGAAAACTGTTGAAGAACGCGAGCACGCCGGCCAGGAGTGCACCCCCTAGGAGCGATCCCAGGATGAGACCCTTCAATCGGTCGAGGAGGAACGTGCGAAAGGTCGTCCGATTGAAGCCGTATTCCGCTTCCAATCGAAAAGTTTCGAAAACCGAAAAGGGGAACTGCAGGACTCCGCGGAGCAGCGTGAGTTCGCCGAAATAGGCCAGACCCGTGGCTACCGGGCCCCATCCGAGCGAGGCCGTCGACTGGTCGATCCTTTCGAATCCTCCCCAGAAAAGGAAGGCGATCAAAGCTCCCGTCGAAACCGCGTGCGAAATCAGGGCGAACCGCGTGCGGTCTCCCATGTAACTCCGAGATCTTCCGTACTCGAGTTCGCTCCATTCCGCGGTCAGCTCAGCTGGAGGGGAGGGGAGGAATGCACCGAGGTTGAGATGAGCCAACACGACGTCGAGTGCGAGCTCACCGATCCAGAGGGCGAGTACCGTCGACCGAAGGAGTTCACTTTTCAAGTGAAGCCGTATCCCAGAAGTCGACTTTGCCGGATTCGAGTCCGTAGATCGCAGGAACGATGGAGACCTTCCCGCTTTCGACTGCTTTCCGAACGATCAGCGAGCGGCGAAGGAGCTGGGTCGCAACACCGTTCACGTTCCTTTTCACTGGTTCGCGGATGGTTTTGTCGGCCGCAGCTAGCGACCGATCGACGCCTTCTAGGTTGGGTTGGATGGCAGCGACCAAAGTATCGAGGTCCGGAGATCCGGAGGTCTGGCCCTTCTTGGCACCTAGTGCAGCTTTCACAGCACCGCAGGACTCATGGCCCATAACCACGATCAAACGGGAGCCCAAGTGCTCGACCGCGTATTCGATGCTGGCGACCGTGGCGGCTCCCAAGACGTTTCCAGCCACCCGGACCGTGAAAAGCTCACCTAAACCTTGGTCAAAGACCAGCTCAGGCGGGACCCGGGAATCACTGCAGGAGAGGACGATGGTATGGGGCTGTTGCCCGGAAGCGAGCGATCGGCGTCGAGCTTCGTCTTGTTTCGGATGGGAAACCTTTCCGTCGAGGAATCTCTTGTTACCGGAAAGGAGCTCTTGATAAGCCTGCTTGGGCGCGACGCCTTGAGGCTCTTCGTGCTCGCCAGAGGCAAAACTGAGGCTCGAGAGAGAAAAAGCCAGCATGAGCGTCGCGATCTTCGTTCTATTCATCCCTTCCATTGTACGGCCTAAAAAAACGGATGCCAGGAGTTCTTCGACATGCGCGCACTGATCATCGCTTCGGTTTGGCCCGAGCCCAATTCTTCCGCAGCGGGTATCCGGACCCTGCACTTGGCGGGTTCTTTACGAG
Organism: Bacteriovoracaceae bacterium; assembly: GCA_043759365.1. Lineage (GTDB taxonomy): Bacteria > Bdellovibrionota > UBA1018 > UBA1018 > UBA1018 > JAYVNB01. Next base: position 15,295 of record JAYVNB010000316.1, read on the forward strand.
ACCACTCCTTCGAGGTCATTTTCGCGTCGTCATCGAAAGTGAATGATGCTTTCCACGAACTCGGAAAGCTTGGTTTTGAAGCTTTCTCGGTCGAACTCAATGATTCCTCTTTCGACGATTGGGTGAAGCAACTCGCACCCGACCTAGTGATCTTCGACCGCTTCATGACCGAAGAGCAGTTCGGTGCGCGAGTTCGAGCGGGAGTTCCCTCGGCTGCGCGGGTCATCGACACCATCGATCTGCACTTTCTCCGTGGATCCCGTCAACGTTCCGTCATCCGGGCGTTGAAAGGCAAGGTTGACTCCACGAAGACGCAAACGGGACAGCCGGAGAACGAGGATTCTGCAGGCGGCTTGTCCGATGAGTCGACATTGAGGGAGCTCGCTGCCCTGTATCGCTCGGATCTCTCCCTGCTGGTCTCCGACTACGAGTTCGGGCATTTGGTGCAAAAGTATGGATTCCCGTCCAATTTGCTGAGGGTATTTAGATTCGGATATCCTCCAGCACCCGAGCCCCGCGGATTCGATGCGCGCAAGGGGTTTGGAATGGTGGGGAACTTCCGTCACCCACCGAATCGGGATGGATTCGATTGGCTGAGGACCGAGATCTGGCCTCGCATCCGAGAGCTCCTGCCGGCCGCGGAAGTGCGGATCCATGGTGCTTATCCGCCCCGGGAGTGCATGGCGATGGATTCACCACGGACGGGATTCCGGGTGTTGGGGTGGTCACCGGATGCACGCGCCAGCTTGAGCGAAGTCCGGGTGAACCTCGCTCCGTTGCGCTTCGGCGCGGGGATCAAGGGTAAGATTTCCGACGGTTGGTGGTCGGGCACACCGGTCGTGACGACTCCAATCGGAGCGGAGGGGATGGCAGGTTCCTGGCCCTGGCCTGGAGCGATCGTGGAGGACGCGGACGAGTTCGCCCGCGCTGCAGTGAGACTTCACGAGGAGAAGCGGGTCTGGGACGAGCAAAAGACTCGGGCGCAGCTCGTGATGGCGGCACTTTATGATCAAAGCGCGATTTCGATCAAAATCGGCCACGAGTTCCGAACCTTGCTTGAGGAACTCCCGGCTCGCAGAGCTTCCAACGTAGTGGGTTCGATCCTTTGGCACCAGTCGATGAGGAGTACGGACTATTTCAGCCGATGGATCGAAGCGAAGAACCGGCCAATCGCGACTGAACAATAAATTGACGTTCTGGCCAAGCTAGTTTTGGCGTCAAATCTAAAGCAATCCAGGACTTAGGGCCGACTCGGGGGGGGCGGTTTTCCATCAGTGTGTCCATAGACCTCAATCTTCGGAGGCAAAATGCCGTTACGGACTCTAGAGGACCAAGATCTATGGCCAACTTTTTCGAGTTCTTGAAAACCAATTTCTTCCACGTTGCGCCCCTCTTGGCAGTCGGAGGGTTCGCGGTGGCAATCATCCTAGAGCGTTCGAGGGCGCTTCTCTGGGTGTATCCCTTGGCGAACACGCCGCAGTTCTTCGAGAAGCTTCGCGATTTCGTGATGGCGGACCGACTGGCGGAAGCGATCGCGTTCTGCGATCAGCACAAGCACAAGCCGGTGGCGCACATTGTCCGTGAAGGCCTGCTCCGCGCGCACCAGCCCGAAGCCCTGATCGAGGACGGCCTGGAGATCGCGGTCTCCGAAGCAGGGCAGCGTGTGCAGAAGAGGACGCAGTTCCTGGCGACTATCGCCAACGTCGCGACGCTCTTGGGTCTATTCGGCACCATTGCCGGTCTGATCCATTCGTTCGAAGCCGTTGGGGCCGCTTCGGCGCAGTCTCGCTCGGCCATGCTTGCTGCCGGAATCTCGACTGCGATGAACGCAACCATGCTGGGACTTGGGGTTGCCATTCCTTGCATGCTCGCATTCAGTTACCTCATGAACCGCACGAATCGCCTGAGTGTCGAGATCGACCAGGCTGCAGTCCGTGTCATGGATCTGATTCGTCAGCGCTATTACGTGGCTGAGATGGAAAGCACCGCCGGTGGAGTCAGCGGAAAGCCGGGTTCCTCCAATCCATTCGCGAGAGTGTCATGAGGATCAAGGGTCGACACGAGTGTGAGCAGGATTTCGAGCTAAACATCGCATCGATCATCGACTGCTTCACCGTACTCATCGCCTATATGCTGGTTTCCGCCTCGTTCATTTCATTGACCTCGATGGACGTGAACGTGGCGGTGCCGGTTTACTCCGGAGAGATCGCGACCGAGAGCACGACTGAGCTCACGATCGACCTGGACTCGCATCGGAACATCCTGCTTAAGGTCGGGGGGCCGGAGACGGCATCATTCCTGATTCCGTCCCGAAACGATCAATGGGATCTGGCCAGCCTCACCGAAAAACTTGCCTCGCTCAAAGGTCGTTGGCCAGACATGAGTTCGGCGCTCCTGACCGCCGAGCACAACGTGGAGTACCGGGACGTGGTTAAGGTCGTCGAGACCGCCAGGACCAGTTTCCCATCGTTGGCCCTGGGAGATCGTGAATCATGAATCGACGTAAAAAACGGTTCCTGCGCCGCAAGAAGCAACCGGAAGACATGGCTCTCCAGATCACCTCGATGGCGGACATCATGACCATCATCCTGGTCTTCCTGCTCAAGAGCTTTTCGACGGGAGCCACGACCGTCAATCCGACGGCAGGTCTCGTGCTTCCGGAGGCCCAGGCCGCCAATCCACTCGAGGAAATGCTCAAGCTCGAGATTTCCGAGAATGCGGTGTTGATCGACGACAAACCGATCACGACTCTCCGAGGATTCAACTTCATCACGGGTGACCTTGAGTCCAACGGCACTCCTCGGTCCCTGAACGCGGCCTTGGTGGCCGAGCGTTCCAAGGACACGAGCCGGGATCCCGCCAACGTCAAGGCAGTCCACATGATGGTGATGGCTGACCAGAAGACGCCTTACTCGACGCTCAAGTCAGTGATGACCGCGGCTGCGAATAATGGCTTCGGCGATTTCAAGCTCGTGGTGGTGGAGGAGAAGTGAGACTTTCACAGTCATTCCTCGCCTATTCCGGCCTCGGGTTGCTTTGCCTGACCTTCGGGTTTCGAGGCACGGGCGCCTTTGCCGCTGGTGAGGATGCCCCACCGGCGCCCGAGTTCGGTACTTCCGAAATGCGGGACCGCACTGTCGATACCGCAGCAATTTCAGCCTACAAGGCCGCAGTGGGGCGACTTGCGCTGCTTCTTAAGCAAAAAGTGAACACGCCCCAAGAGCCTCCTCTGCTCATGCGCCTAGCTGAGACCCAACATAAAGGCGCCAGCATCGCCTATCGAATCGTGGGCGGAAAAGGGGACCTCAAGAACTACCAGGGCTGGCTCAATCAGTCGTTGGCGCCACTCAATCGGCTGATCTCCGGATACCCGAAAAACCCTGACGTGCCTCGCGCATTTTTCATGCGCGCCAAGGTCTATCGCGAGACCGAGCACAAGGATCTGGCCGCGGCCGATCTGCGTTACCTGATCGACAATTTTCCCAAGAGCCGCGACATCGCATCCGCCTACTTGTCGATTTACGACCTGCTCGTCGAGACCAAGGATTACGCGGGCGCCATCGCCATGATGAAACGCCTCAATCCGCAGCCGACCGATCCGCACTACACCATGGTGCTGGACCGCCTGGCTTGGGCTTACTACTACTTGGACGACATCCACTCGGCGCTGGCGCAGATCCAGGACCAAGTGGCGTTTTACCGGGGGCGCCCCGAGTTGAGCCGATCGGACGCTGCGGAGCGCGAGCGGGCCTTCAATAACGCGACTTTGTTCTTTTCCACGGGGACGCAAAAGAAAAACCCCGATTTTTCAGTCGAAGCGGCCATACCATTCCTCCGTAAACTGGACCAAGGCGTCCAACTCGGCCGGATGCTCGTCCAATACGCCTTCCTCCTTCGAGCGAACGGCATGGATCCAGAACTCGACGGCTTCAAGAAGAGCGTTCTGACCAGTGGTCTACCGGCGGGTGATGCCTCTGAAGTCCTGCTCGTCGTGATGGGCAATCTTTTGAATAAACGCCGTTACGCCGATTTACGGATGGTGACTTCCGAGCTTTCCGCCTTGCTCAATGATCGGACCGTCCTGCTCAAAGATGAGGCTCGTAGGCTCAGGGCCCAGAAACTCCTGACCGATGCCGCCACGACGCTCCAGGGATACCTGCTCCAGAGCCGGAAACTCTCCCCCGACACTCCCGACACCGTCAACATGGCATATGCCCTGATCGCCCTCTATCAAGTCATTTTGAAAGTGCCGGAGCGGGATCCTGCGCGAGTCGTGAGAGTCACCTACAATCTCGCCGAAACCTGTTTTGATGCCAAGCAGTACGCGGTTGCGACCGCCTATTACCGATGGATCGCGGACAAGGCCCAGCAGCCCAAGGATTTGATCGACGATTCGAAACTCAAGGCGATCGCGGCCCGTTACGAACTTCTTCGTGAACAAAAGTTGATACCGGGTGACTTGGTTGCCAAGAACATCAAGGAAGCGAACGCGGAGAATCCGGTTCCTCCGCAGGTTACGGAGTGGATCCAGTGGATCGATCGGCAAGCGGCGGAGCCGTTCATGTTCGAGGCCAACCGCGTGCTCTACTCCCTGGGGCGCATCGAGCAGTCCGTCGAACGCCTTGTCGACTATGCCAAGCGGTTTCCCACTCTGAAACATGCGATTCCATCGGCCGCTCTCGCCGTCGATACTTTCGTGGTCAGTGAACGCTGGAGCACCGCAAATCGTTTGGCCGTGGGGTTCATGGGATTTCCCGCATTTCGCGGTACCGATTTCCACAAGCGCCTTGAAGTGATCGCCTCCGACACTTCCTTCAAGATGATCGAAGAGCTCTACGGTCGAAAGGAGTTCGCCGAGTCCCTGGACAAGGCCGATATCTTCTTGAAAACCTATCCCGAGAGTCGTCACCGGTTGGATTGCCTGGCCTTGGCCGCCAACGCGGCGCTGGCCCTGAAGAACAAGAAACGAGCGATGGTCTATTTTGCTCCGCTCAAAGTCGCTGATCTTCGGCCGGAAGTCCTCGCTACTGCACTCCTGACGAGCGGCTCCTTTGCCGAGGATGCTTTCGATTTCGAAGCGGCGGCGGGGGATTACCGGAAATATTTCACCCAAGTGCCCGAGACTTTCCGCCTGAAAGGGGATGATCTGAAGGCGCTCCGGCGCAAGTCTCTCCTCCTGGCCTGGCTTTCAGGCAAGAAGTCCGAGCTGCATGCGACATTGTCCGTTCCGGGCGTCTGCTCGAAGCGGGCCGACGAGACCCAGGAGGAATGTGAGCGTTTTCGGGCAATCGCGGCTTCTTTGGAACCGCGCGAAGTCGCGGAAATGCAGACGGTGCGTGGTTCGACCCGGCAGACCCAAGCCGTCTGGGCAACTCTTGCCCTCGAAAGCCAGAAGGCTTTCTCGCTGGACGACCGCCTCTACCTTCTCAAACTCGTGAGTGGCGCCTGGGACGGGTTCGACCCCATCCTCAAATACGCCTTGATTCAACGTTCTGCCGAGTTCATCTCCGCTAACCTGCGGGCGGTTCGGGTTCAGGTGAGGAATCTCGCCAAGATCCGACCCGAGGTGAAGGCCGATGTTTTATCCTTGAAAAAGCGCATCAAGCTCGTGGAAAAGGCTGAAACTCAGTTGATGGAAGTGGCGAAGATCCCGTTCGTCCGCACCAAGGCCACACTCCTGAATGAGATAGCCGGGCTTTACTCGGATTTCGTCGAGGACCTCACTGCGATCAGCAAGTTGAAGGGAATGAACGCCGAGGAAAAGGAGGCGTTCGCTCCGGCGCTCCAGGAATTCAAACTCACGATGGAGAGGAAGTCCCACGAGCTTCGGGCGGCCGCGTTTCAGATCGCCTCCGATGGTGCGATCGAAGCCAAGGATTTCGAGGGAATCGCGCGTGCCTACGCCGCCGATTTCCCAGCGGAGACCAGTCGGCTTCGGGAAGCTCGGGGAGCCTTCGCGCTTCCACAGGATACCGTGCTGGATCTCGCGTTCCTCGATCGCCTGGATTCCGAGGGTGGCTGGGTCGATCCTTCCAAGCTTAAAGAGAGTTTCGACGGCAAGCCTTTCCGCGCCCAGTGGACCCGTGCCCTCCAAGAAAAGAATTGGCCCAAAGTCGCATTCATGCTTCAGATCGCCAAGGATCAGAGTCTCCTCAAGGAGCCCGTGTTCGTGGCCGCGACTGCCGTATCGTTCACTTGGGCGGGTGCTCGTGCCGAGTCCTGGTTAGCCAGCGAGAGTCTTCCACAGGCACTCTGGCCGAGAGTGAACGCATTCTATTCGACTTTCTCTCGCGAAAAGACGCGCCCCGCAGTGGAGGCATTGATCGCCAAGCCCGGGGACTGCCTGGATGAGGCAAAAGGCGCCTCCGGAGCTTCACTCCTCCTGGATGCAGCGCTTTGGTCGAGCGCCAAGTTGGACGAAGTTTTCTTGAACCGACTCTACCGGGCAGCCGGGGTGACTCCTCGGGTTCCGGCCTCCGTGCCGGACCCGGTAGTATCAGCGAGTCCAAGCCCGTCTCATTCTTCGAGCGCTTCACCCGAAGGGAAATCATCATGATGATCTTGATTTGGGCCTGCCTCACGGCAGCCACCGTCCATGCCGAGGCCCTCGCTCCAGTACCGCCTCCCATGCAGGGCGAAGAACTCGTGCCGCCGGCGGACGCGGCGACTTCCTCCGGAGTGGCGCCGACGCGCACAGCACCGATCAAGGCCAACCGCACGAAGGCGATCGATTTCGAAGACGAAGTGATCGAGGGGTTGAACAAGAACCCCCTGGATAATCTCCAGACTGTCGGTAAGAGGGATAACTCCGGGCAGAATCGGCTCTATCGAAAAAAACCGAGCTTCAAGCGAGAGCTGCGCCGGACCACGACCGAGATGGGGTATACGCCATGAAAGCTGAAAAGTTCCTGGTTACCACCACAACCGCCAATGGCCGCGACCGAGCCGACGTCTGGGACACTTCGTCCCCGATGGGCTTGGGGTTTCCCTTCAAATACGTGATGGAGAGGACTGCTGCAGGAGTCATGGTCCGGAGCCTGGGAGGCTCCGTCAATCAGGTCCAGGTCGGTGCCGCGGTGTTGGTCGATGAACAAACCTTGCTGAGCGGCGCCGAAATCGAACTTCCGGGAACCCGCACCAAGGTGCAGTTGCGCCTGGTCCGGCCTATTCGTGCGGCCTATCTCCCGGATCCAGTCGCCGCGCGTGAGGCGAGCGAAGGGAAGTTGCCCGCGATCCTCGCATTTTCGGGAATGCGCCGGGTGCTCCTGGGCTGCACTGCCATCCATTCGGCGTACGTCGCCTACTCGCGCGGGCGCCCCTTGTTCACGGTCTACCACAGTCCAGAAGGCTACCGAATCAAGCCCCTGCTTTCGGGCGTCGCCCTCAAGCTCAAGAATCAGAAGCCACTCACGGGTAAACCCGGTGAGGCCTGGCAGCTGACGACGGAACAATTCCTAGGAGCCACTGTGCTCAAAGGCTACTACTGGTGGCGCTTCAGCCTGGTTCCCGCCATGAGCGGAGTCCTTTCAAGGACGACCGCTGTCGAGATCGATCAGGAGGGCTTTTGGTTCAAGCGCGCGATGATGGGCGTGGCCGCGGCCCTGGGACTACTTTGCCTGGTGACCCTGGTTTGGCCGTCGAAGCCGTTGCAGATCGAAGAACAGAAACTGCCTGCACCCGTCGTCAACTTCCGTCCGAAACTTCTTCGCAAAGTCAGCACTCCTCCACCGATTCCGGTCTCGGTACCCTTGGCGAAGGAGGCACCTGCGGAGTCAGTGAAACCTGCACCCGCGCCTGCTCCAGCCAAGGAGGCGCTCAGTCCTCCGACCAAAACCATCACTAAGGAGTTGGCTGCGCAACAAGCGAAGGCCAAGGCTTCCGCCGCCCAAGCTCGGGCGCTTCGGGATCTTCTGGGTGGAGCGAAGGCATTGGTGAAGAAAAGTGTCGAAGGGGTGAAAGCGCAAAGTCCCTCGGCTTCCAAAGAGGCCTTGAACATGTTCAGGGCGACCGACAAATCGGCGCTGGCACCGACCGAGATCAAGCCGGGCTTCACCGGTACCAAAGTGAAGGTTGAAGCGATGGGCGGCAGCTCGATGGGCGGCAGCGCGAGCGGCTATTCGAGCGGGGAGCACGCCAAGGTCAGTGGACAGGGGAAATCCCTGGTTTCGATGGATCAAGGCGGAAGCGTCGTCGAGGAAGGCTTGACCAAGGAGGAGGTGGGCAAAGTGATTCATGCCCACATGGGTGAAGTCCGCTACTGTTACGAAGCTGCGCTCCTCTACCAACCCAAGATCGAAGGCAAGCTCCAGGTCCAGTTCACCATCACTTCGAACGGGGCCGTGAAGAAAGCGTCGGTCCAGTCTTCCTCACTTCCGGAGAAGTCTCTCGAGGGATGCATCGTCGGAAAGCTCAAGGGATGGGAGTTTCCGAAGCCTAAAGGCAAGATCGACGTGACTGTCTCCTATCCGTTCCTGTTCAAGACTCTGGGGAGGGATGGCGGATGATCCGGGTACAGAGGGCAAACGCGCTCGCGCTCCTGATCTTGGGTGCGCTCGCACTCCCGGTCCATGCAATCCGGGCCGCGGAGCCGGAAAAGCCTTCTGAGGCACCTATCGGAATTCCAGGGATCGCAACGCAGGGCCGTGGAGTCTGCTCCGAGCAGGAGACCTGGACCTACGGTGGAAAAATCCCCGCGGCTTGGCAGAAACAGTTCGCTTCCAAGGCGGAGAATCGCGAGTCTTCGGTCCGGATTTTTTCCTGGGCCTACGTGCTCAAGACCACTGGGCGTACTCCTGAAGCGCAGGCACTCGGAGAATACTGGATGTGGCGCTCGGTCGAACGACTGGGTATGACCCATTTGGCTTATCGGGGTTGGAACGCCTTGCTGGCACGCGCACTCCCTCCCGAAGCCGAGGGTATCCGTTTCGCCGCCCTCGAATGCCTTTCTATTCTCCACAAGAGTTACCCGGCCATGGGGATTACTCCAGCGGGTGTCCAGGCTTCAGCTCAATTGATGAAGCTTCCTTTGCCGGCGGAGTACAAACTCGTCATCTGGGACGCGGTGGCTGCCTATGCCCGTCGCAAGATCGCAGATGCGCCCGAAGGCAATGCCCTGGCGCTGGAGGGTGAGATCGCACTGCTCAAGGGTAGCCCGTCTCACGAGTCTCTCGTCCGCGCCCTCCTTGCCGCCCACCAGGGCAACGACTCGGAAGTCGTCCAGCAAGGGGAGCGGTTCCTGGCCCAAAGCTCGGCCGCTCCCGATCTCGAAGATCCGATGCGTAACCAGGTCGCTCGGGCGCACTACCATCTCAAAAACCTCGACAAGGCGATCGAGCAGTTCAAGCTCGTCAGAAACACTTCCAATTACTTCTCCCAATCCCTTTCGGACCTGTCCTGGGCCTATCTAAACAAGAACCTCTATAAAGAGGCGAGCTCAACGGCCCACAACCTGATCCTCGGCAAGCTCTCGAAGACTTTTTCGCCGGAAGCGGCGACCGTCATAGCGATCGCCCTTTTCGAGAACTGTCGATATCCGGAAGCGCTGAAGAGCGTCCGGTACTTTAGGCACAGCTTCGAACCCTCTTACCGGTGGCTCTACCAGTGGAGGACCAAACCCGAGCTCCCTGAGAACAAGGGCCTCTACGGGCAGGTGGCAAATTACCTGAAGAAGAAATCCAAGGTTCCGGACCCAGTCGCTTCCGAATGGGTGAGGTCTCCCGTCTTCATTGCCTACCAGCAGGAGATCAATCACGTCTTCGACGAAAAATCGGCCGTTTTTGGTCTCGTCAAGCACTTGGACCTGACCCTGTCAGGCACCCGCGATAAGGCGATGAAGAAAGCCAAGCTCGCGCTCCGGGATGCGGGAAGCAACTATGCCCGCCAGATCCCGGCCCTTCAGGATGCGCTCATTCGCCAAGTGAACCTGGACCTCGCCGAACGGAACCGTCAGATGCTCGCGCTCCTGGGCGAGGCTGCCGAGAACAGTCAGCTGATCGAAGCCGAAATCTACAATGCCGCAGGCGAAGATATGATTGCCGCCAACGTCCGCGCCTATTCGCCGAAATCGAAAGAAACCAAAGCCAAGGTGGAGACCGTCAGGAATTCGGCGGATACCTTGGACTGGGGTCGGTTTCCCGCCAGCAAGGACCAGGAGGCGGAGGTTTGGATCGACGAAGTCGGTTTTTTGCAGACCGACGTCAGCAGCAACTGTCCTCAGAAGTGATTTGACTACTCGCGAGGCGGAACTTGACAGGATTCACGATTGCCTTTTGGATTCGGCGGGAGCTTTGTTACACTTTTCTAGTTCATGGAAAAGAAGTGGTTTGTCCACGCGCAGGGTCGCCAGGAAGGTCCGCTCTCGTTGGATGAAATGCGTACCCGCATCTCATCCGGCCAGGCAAGCGCACAAGATCATGCTTGGCGCGAAGGTATGGACGATTGGAAGCGCGTCGAGGACATCGTCGAACTGAAGCAAACCCCTTCGACACCCAGTCCGCCTTCCGTTGCCGCGACTCCTACGCGTCCCCGGTCCGCTCCTCCGATCGAGGAGCTCAGCGCCATCATCAACATGCGCCCGGATAGCTTGGCCAGCGAGCACACCGACATCAAGCGACTCAAGGTCGCCCATCAAGAAGCAGCCAAGGTCGAAAAGATCGCGCAGCAAGCCGAGCGGCGAGTGGATGCCGAATCGGGGGCCAAGCACTCCTCCCATCGCGGCCTAGCCTACCTTTTCGTCGCGCTCCTCATCGTCGGTTCCGGAGTCGGGGTAGCCTACAATCAGGGCTACTTCGATCCTTGGATCAAATCCATGCCGCGGATCGACGAGCTGACTAGCGAGGAGAACTCGGAGCTCGCTGCTGCGACCACCGTGGACCTCCACAGTG
>JAYVNB010000317.1:0-9398 GCA_043759365.1 Bacteriovoracaceae bacterium
TGGGCCTGCCAAAATGGGAATGCGGAGGCAGCGGAATTCCTCGTGCGTGCGGACGCGGATCCGTCGCGAGCGGATTCTTCGGGAATCGTGCCTCGCGAGTTGGCGGCCGGTGTCGATGATCGGGCACTGGGCGACATCTTGGGAGCAGCGGTCTTCATCCTTCCCGACTTGTACTTGTCCCAGATCCACGAAATTTTGAAGTGGGCGATTCGCGCGGCGGGCTGGCAACTCGCCGGAATCCTGGCGACGCCTTCGCCCCAGGGTCGTCACCTAGCTCGTCGTTTCGTGTATCGGCTCCGCTCCGAGGAGCTCGCTTGGGAGGTCGAGTGGGACCTGACGGAGGAATCCGCTTCATCCGACTCCAAGATCAGCCTGCTCCTGAGACGGCCGGGTCGCGGCAGGCCTCTCGCAGACATGCTCCCTGCGGGGCAGGATCTCACAGCGAGCCTACTTCGCGGACTCTGGGTGACCCGACTCTTGGACTGGCGCCTGAATGGGCGCACGCTTGAGGAGCAGAATGTCGGGGCTAGGCCGGAATCGACCGACCTAGCTTCTCGCGAAGCGTTGGCGGTACTGGGCTTGGGAAGCAATGCAAGCCCACAACAGGACCAAAGCGCTTATCGGATGCTTGCGAAACGATTTCATCTCGATCGCGGTCCTGAATCGAGTGGTTTCGAGATGAGGGAGCTCAATCGGGCGTACGAGAAGTTGAAGCCCAAGCGTTGAGCCGGTCCGCTCAGTTGCGCTTTCCCAGGCCCCCCAAGAGACTCAGCAGCTCCTGGCGCGTGCGGGCATCCTCGCGGAACACGCCCAACATGGAACTGGTGATGGTGTAGCTGTTTTGTTTTTCCACTCCACGCATCATCATGCATAGGTGGCTCGACTCGATGATCACCGCGACTCCAAGCGGTTTCAGGATTCGCATCAGATGCTCGGAGATCTGGGTGGTCAGGCGCTCCTGGACTTGGAGTCGGCGCGCATAGCCGTCAATGATCCGGGGGATCTTCGAAAGTCCGATGATCTTGCCGTTCGGGATGTAGGCGACATGCGCTTTGCCGGAAAAGGGGAGCAAGTGGTGCTCACAGAGTGAGAAAAGCTCGATGTCCCGGACGATGACGATCTCGCTTCCCGAGGAGCCTTCCTTGAAGAGAGCCTTGCCCACGAGCTTGTCGAAGTTGGCGGTATACCCGGAGGTCAGGAACTGCATGGCCTTCGCGTAGCGTTTCGGGGTGTCGCGCAGCCCTTCCCGTCGGGGGTCCTCACCCAAGAGTTTCAGGATCTCCTCGATATGGTGGGTGAGCTGGGCCTGGACGTCGGGTTTTTGGGATCCTAGTCCTGGGGAGGGAGCGGGGGACGAAGAAACACCCTGGGAGCGGACTGCTGGCTTCGACTTCATGCGATTTTCAATACCCTTCCCGCGGCCTGATTGCAAAAACGCAAAGTTCTATGGGATGAAGGAGGAATGTCGAACTTGAGTCGTGATTCCGTTCTGAATGCGTTGCGTACTGTTCAGGACCCTGACCTCCACAAGGATCTGGTGACTTTGGGAATGATCCAGGACCTGGAAGTGGGTCCCGATGGCCGGGTTTCGCTTCGGGCGGTCCTCACGACGCCGGCTTGCCCGATGAAGGGCAAGATCGAAGCGGATATCCGGGCAGCGCTCGCCACGGTGAGCGGAATCGGCGAGATTCAACTCAAGATGGATGCCCAGGTCAGGGGAGCAGGGACCACGGGCAATGCGGCCTCGAACTCGATTCCGGGCGTAGCCCACATCATCGCAGTCAGCTCGGGCAAAGGCGGCGTAGGCAAGAGCACGGTGGCGGTGAATCTGGCGACTGCCCTCGCGCTCGAAGGAGCGCGCGTCGGTCTCATGGACGCCGACGTCTACGGACCGAATGTTCCCACCATGATGGGCGTCACGGAGCAGCCCACGATCGAAAACGATCCGGTCAAAGGCGAGATGTTCATTCCGCCGATCGCCCACGGGATCAAGATCATGTCGATGGGCTTTCTCATCAAAGGGGATCAACCCTTGGTTTGGCGGGGACCGATGTTGCATAACGTGGTCAGCCAGTTCTGCCACAAAGTGAATTGGGGAACGCTCGACTACCTGATCGTGGACATGCCTCCCGGTACGGGGGATGTGCAGCTTTCGTTGGCGCAGTTGGTTCCGGTCACCGGCGCCGTGATGGTGACCACGCCCCAGGAAGTTTCGATGCAAGATGTCCGCAAGGCCTACCACATGTTCGAAAAAGTCCGGGTACCAGTCATGGGAATCGTCGAGAACATGGCCTATTTCCAGGAAGACTCGGGCAAGCGCCATCATCTTTTCGGAAAGGACGGCGGCAAGCTCCTCGCCAAGAAGTTCAACCTGAACTTCTTGGGAGAGATCCCGATCGTCCAAGCGATCCGCGAAGGCGGCGATGAAGGGCGGCCGATTGTGATCCGCAATGCCGAGTCCCCGGTCGCTCATGCATTCCGCGAAATCGCTCGTAAGGTCGCGCAGCAGGTTTCGATCCTCGCGAATCACGGAGCGAGTGGTGGGCCTCAGATCGAGATCGGCAAGTTCAACTGAAATTCGGCAGATTTACCTGGGTTTCAGGCTGATTTGAACGTTGTTCCCGTTTTTTTCGAGGCGCGAACCCGACTGCGTGAGGGTGGGACGCCCGTGAATCCGCGCCCCAACGGCCCATGCCTTGCACAAGCGGTTTCCCGGGAAGGAGATTCATTACAATGAACACCCAACGTAAATCGATCTCGAAGGTTCAGTCCAAGGCAAGCCGCAGCTCCGGTTCGAAAGTGAAAGGCCGTCAGACCACCGCGACCTCCTCCATGGCGAAAGCCGTGAAGAGTGTCGGTAAGAAGGCCATGAACTCGATCAAAAGCCTGGTTCCCAAGACCTCAGCCGTCGGTCAGCGCAAGCGCGCGAACACCACTCTCACTGCCAAAGGCCGTCGCAGCACTTCTGCTGCAGTCGCCTCGAAGCGTTCGAAAGCGAAAGCAGGAACTGCTTCTTCTCGGACAAGCCGCGTAGCGTGAAAGCCCATCCGCGCAAGGGCACGCGTCTCGAGGGGGCGGCGACGCGCGAACATCAACCGACGAAGGCCCGGACCGATGCTTGGCAGGAGGCTTTCGACAAAGCCTTGCAGCAATACGGCTCGCGGGCCCAAGCGGAACGGATCGCGTGGGCAGTCGTCATGGGGTCGGAACCGGCGTTTGAAGTCGCAAGACCGATGAAGAGGCGGGTTTCCTAACCAGTTGCCGAGGAAACTCAGCGCTGGGCGTGGATCGGAGTCCTTAAAAAAAACGAATCCGGAACGAGGGAACCTCTCATTCCGGATTCGTCTTCAAGACGGATCGTTGCCGATGGCTTCGACGGGGCAAGCTTCGAGCGCAGCTTTGGCGCGAGCTTCCTCTTCCGGCGAGCTAGGCTGTTTGTAGACGTATGAGTAGCCGTGCTCATCATTGCGGGTAAAGTTGTCGGGGGCCTCGGTGCGGCATGCGTCGCAATCAATGCATTGGTCGTCGACGAAGTATTTGCCGGGGACGTTATCGCCCCATTTCTTCTCTCTGTCTGCCATAGTGGCCCATCCTATAGCAAAACCGGAAGGATCGGGCTATCGGGAATTCCCGGCCCGCTCAGGATGCTTACTCCTGGATTCCACTGTTGATCTGACGATCCAGGCTAGTCAGCACCTCACTCGGAGTGCGCCTCATGGCGGTCTCCCCAAACATCGCGATGAGGCCCTGAATCCAAGATGAACGGGCGCGGATCATCTCAGGGTCCATGGAACGGGAACCCCGGATCTTCCAGGGGCCGGCCGGGAGCGTCCAATCACCCATGCCCAAATCGTTCTGAAGAGGGCTGGACTTGAGAGCGGTCGCCCATTCGGGATTGAGGGGGGCATAGCCTCCGGTCTGTAACCAGCGCGCGGCTTGGTCGGGGCGGAACAGATCCTGGATGAGTGCCCAAACCGCGGGCGTATCCCGAAGCACGACCAAATTGGTGCCCGTCGCAAGGCGGCTGGGTTGGTCCTCGAGGGTAGGAAGCGGGATGGCCGTCCAGCGGAACCCGGCTTGGGAGCGCAGGAGCGGAAGCGCGTCCGTCGATGAAACCACGAGAGGCGACCTTCGATCGATGAAGTCCTGGGTGGCTCGTTCCCAGGTCAGGTCGGTTCGAGCGATCCGGTCGGATCCCGTACTCCACGCCCGCAGTCGGTCGATTGAGGGCAGGAGCTCGCGATTGGACCTCAAGCCTCCGGTTTCCCGCTTCCAGAGGGGGTGAGCGGAGAGTGCCTCGAAGATCCACAGTCCACGGGCTCCCAGCAAGGGGATCTCCAAAGGGATCGCTTCGGAATGCGTGTTTTGAAAGTACTGGTTGAATCGCTTCGACAAGGCTTCGATTTCGGCCCACCGGGAAAGCCAGGCGGGGCGGGAGTGTTCAGGCTTTGCCCGAATGCGAAACAGCATTTCTTGATCGATCAGGAGTAAGGGCAGGGCGCGTTCGAAGGGGATCGCCACCTGTTCGCCCTTCGAATTCTGCCCACTCTTGAGGAGGTCTGGGTCCATGCCACGGACCAGGGGTTTGATCCGGTCTTGGACTCGGGGCAAGGCGATGTGAGCGGCCTCCAGGGCAGGCATCTCCGATGCTTCGATCGCCGCAAGATCGGGGGTGGTTCCGGCCATGGCGGCCACGGTCAGTTCTTTGAGTGAGGAGAAGTCAGTGCCACGCCGCAAGATTTCTATGGGACGGGGCTCAGCTCCGGGAGTCTGATTGTGTTCCTCGATCAGTCGATTCAGGGCTTTTTCGGAAGAAAGCTGCGAGCTGGAGAGGCTGGGAAGCAGGACCCGGCACAGCGGAGCGCCGGATTGCGCCGCTTCGATCGGCGAAACGGCCACGAAAAGCAGGAGGGGCAGCGCGGAGAGGATCAGGCGGGCGGGCATAGTCCGAGGATACCGTCGCTCGGGTAAGGGATGCAAACTTCTCGGACCCGAGCGGCCCGGATTCCGGGTATACTTCAGGCAGCCGTGGAAAAATTCAAAGTCGTCATCAGTGATTGCCATCTTTCGGCCGGGCGCTTCTTCGAGGGTCGATTGAACCCGCATGAGGATTTCCACCACGACGACGAGATGGTCGACCTCTTCGAGTACTTTTCGAGTGGTCGCTACGATGCCGACCCGAACGGTCCGATCGACGTCGAACTGGTCATCGCGGGGGACTACTTTGACTTCCTGAACGTGCCCTATCACGGGGAATTCGAGGAAGCGGTGACCGAGGAGATCGCTCTCTACAAATGCGAAGCCATCATCGCCGGTCATCCCAAAGTGATGGAAGCGCTCCGGAAGTTCGCCTCGCTTCCAGGCAAGCGCATCACCTACCTGATCGGCAACCACGACGCGGACCTTTTTTTCGAGAAAGTCAGGGAGCGCATCACCCGCGAGTGGGATCCTGAGGGGCGATATCCGAGCGAACGAGTAAAGCTGGTCGCCGACGTCGACCGGCTGGTGTTCGAAGGGGGAGTCGAGATCCGTCACGGCAACCAGTTCGAGGCGGGCAGCGTTCTCAATTTTCAGAAACCTCTTCTCACTGAGTATCTCGATCAACCCGTGCTCAATATTCCTTGGGGGAGCTTTTACGTCCTGAAGATCATCAATCGCCTAAAATGGGAACGTGAGTACATCGACAAGGTGCGCCCGGTGAAGGTATTCATCCTGTTCGGGCTCGTGCTGGATCCCTGGTTCACGATTCGGTTCTGCTTTCTCTCGACCTATTACTTTCTTAAGACCCGGTTCATCTGGAGTCCGAAGCGCCGCTCCAAGCTCAAGGTGACCCTCGAGATCCTGAAGCAGGAAACGACGTTCCTGCTCGATCTCGAAAGCGAGGCCCGAGAGGAGCTCGATGCCCGCGCGGATCTCAAGACAATCGTTTTTGGCCACACTCATCGCCCGATGAACAAGGTCTATCCCGACGGCAAGCAGTACATCAACACCGGCACTTGGACCAAGATGATCAACATGGATTGGCGCTCAATCGGCACCCACTCCCGCCGGACCTTCGCGCTCATCCACATCAAGGACGGCGAGTCGCGGTGCGACCTGCGGCAATGGGTGGGCGAGCATTCACCTCACCAAGTTTTCGGGGGCTGAAGCTCGCAAAGGTCGCGGCGCACTCGGCCTCGACCCCACCGCGGTATTAACAATACTTGAATAAAAATTCGAGTAAAGCCAATGGCCTGCGACTCCGATTGTGTTGGGAATGGATCAGCGTAAAATCAGAGGCAGAGGCAAGCATATCCTGGTCGGCGCTGACACAGTAGTTCCAGCCGTTCCAGGATCGCTTGAGTCTGAAATGCAGTACCCGTTGCAACGGTCCCGGTCGAAGAATAAAGCGCTACAGTCGACGTGCGTCGCAGCGCTGCTCGTGATTCTCGGGACCGGATGCGCCAAGGTGAGCACCACGACCAATTCGTCGGTCGCCACTTGCTCGAGTTTTCCAGTCAGCGCATGGGTTCCCAGCGACTCAATTATCGGGTCTGCGACGACGAATCACGACGCGGCGGTAGTTGTCACGAAAACCTCGAATTCCGGCAGCGGAAAAGTGACTGGGCTATCCCAATCCTATACAGGTGCAGGCCATCAGATCGCGGTCAATTTCACGGTGGATGCTGCACAGCTGGGGACTTCTGGCTCAGTAACTCTCGTGCCACGCTTGGCGAGCTTCCCCGACTCATTGTCCAGGTCCAGGATCTATGGTTGGCCTGTGCTGGTCTCATTGACTGCACCGAGCGGTGCCGGAGTAGCGGCGGCTGAGTGGGTGAAGCTCGACAACGGATGCCAAACCGGTTTCTACACGACCCCCGGTGACTATTCATCGACTTCGATTCGTTGTCACCCCGGGGTGGGTTCGGCTTTCATCGGCTCGACGCCAACTGCGCGATTCTCGAACTTCGATATGGCTCACAGAATCGGGGTTGCCGAAGAGCAGTACGCGGTTGCGACCTTTCCCACCTGCAAGTGGGGCGGAACCTGGCCCAGCACGGATGCCCAATGCCCCTTTCAATCGAGTCAACCGGGATCCTTTCTGGACACCGCCGGAAAGCTTCCGGCAGGGAACTACACCGCCACTTATGTCGTCCTGGCGAACACCGCCAATTTGGGGGACGGGTACGATGTGACCCTCGACGTGGCCGTGATCCAGAAACAGGACGCCACCGGAGGCAACGGAGCGGTCGACGTGAACTTCGTCCTCGTCGGAGACGACAATGTCGCGGCAGCCGCAACCTTGAAGGGACAGCAAAACCTCAACCTGCTCATGAAAGAAGTGCAACGGATCTACGGGACATTGAATGCGGGTACGACCGGTATTCGTCTCGGCAAGATCGCAGCCTACAATTGGACCAGTGCAAACCTGGGGGGAAACTACTTCACTCTGGACGTAGCCAAGCTCGGGGATCTCTTCCAGACCGGAAGTCTGTGCTTGGGAAAAAACTCCGCTGCGGCCACATCCGAAGGCAAAGCCCTCAATATTTTTCTGGTGTCACAGATTCAGATCGATGGCGTTTCTTCTGGGATCCTGGGCGTGGCCGGTGGAGTTCCCGGTGTTCCCGTGAATGGGACGCAGGCGAGTGGGTTGGTCTTCACAGCCCGAGGAAAACTCAAAACCTACAATGCCAGCTGCACCGGATCCGATTTATGTCCCCAGACTTCGCAGGAGTCGGAGTTCATCGACATGGGGAGCACCATCGCCCATGAGATGGGTCACTTCATGGGTCTTCGCCATCCGGATGAGTCGGCAGGCACCGTTCACGATACGTTGAGTGATACGCCCCAGTGCACAACTACGTCGATGGGTTACGTCAACCAGTTTTCGTGTCAAAATCCCGTTTCTGAGGCGACTTGCAGCTCCGACTGCACGGCCGCGACTCCAGGGGGAGTGGGTTACAACGGCACCACCCGGTTCTGCCCTTCGACGGCAACCTGTGGATTCAACCACGTCATGTGGTGGGCATCTAAGAACATCAGCGCGGCTGCGGGCTTGGCTGACGGCAATATTTTTTCGGCCCAATCGGGAACCGTGGTTAACTTCAGTCCCTATGTCCAATAAATCGCGGGAAGTTCCCCGAGTCTTTGCGTTCTTGGGGTCCTTCGCGCTCCTATTAGCGGTTTCCGCTGTTTCGTCGCGCGGAATGGCAGCGGATGTGGACAGGATCCGAGAGCGAATCCAGTTCATGTTGGTCGAGCGCCATCCCGACAATCGCGCGGAACGGTGGCTGGCTTTGGGGCCAGAAGCCCCTAAAGTGATCATGGAGCTGATTCGAAGTTACCCTCCCGCTTCGGCCAATCAACTGCGACTGATCGGCGCGCTCTCCCACTTCAAGAATGATTCGGATGTGGCGCGCTTTTTGGAAGAACAGGTGAAAGGATCGGAAAACGAAGTCGTCCAAAGCTCGGCGCTTCGAAGCTACGGGATTTCACAGGGCGCACTGGGGACGGAGTTCGTTTCTAAATATTTGAAGGATGCGCGGCCCGAAATGCGGATTGCGGCGGCGGAGACGCTGGCCCGAGTTCATGATCCTGCGGCCGATGCCCAGTTGAATGCCTACCTCGAAAACGAGAAAACCCCCTGGGTAGCGACCCGGATCAAGGAAGTCGCTTCCGCGCACTATCGCGAGGGTGGGGACGGGAGAAGATCTCAGGGGTCGGTGCCCGCGTCCTCCGCGCCCTCTGCTGTCGAAGCGCCTCATCCTGCGTGGGAGGGGGAGTGGAAAGGATTTTTAATCCGCCAGGACTCCCTGACGAAGGGCCTCAAGTCCGATCCGGTCCAAGTGAGGGTCTCCCTGACCTTCTCTCGGATCGAATTGAGCGGAGGAAGAGAGTTGCCAGGAATCACCCTGGCGCGTTTTTTCGGCAAGAAAGCGGCTTTAGAAGCCCGGATGTCGCCCTCGGCGCAACCCGAACCCGCCATTGCGGAGCTCGCGGAGAGGGCGGGAGCCTGGATGATCGAGATTCGAATGTCCCGTTCAGGGGGGGTCCTGATTCTTCGCAAGTCCTGAGGGTGTCATTCAAGGCTTGATGTGATTTGCCAATGACTCGGTCACCTTAGTACTCAAATGAATGGGTCACCCCAGGCGGCTATGGGAGCGATCGGGAGGGGTTGACCTGCAAAGAAGGCCCGCCAGGAAATCTCTGGACAGGTGCGGATCTCGATCTGCTGCCCCCGGATGGAGTACTTGAAGGGTACAGTGAGTTCATCGAGGACACCGTCCCAGCTCAGCGTGTGATTGCGTTTCACGGAGCGGAACTCCTTCACGCAAAAGATCTCCTTGAGATCGAAGTGGGGCAGTTGAGGCGGAATGGGCCGGTACTTGGATTCAAACGACTGGGGCGCGACGGTGTTT